>JBNKFC010000455.1:0-2242 GCA_050289105.1 Paracoccaceae bacterium
GTTCCTCGCCCGGCCCGAGCTTGCAGAAGGGCGGCTGACCGAAGCATTTGGTGGTCCGGTGCCGACCGAGGGCAGCTACTACCTCGTCTGGCCTTCGGTGGGGGCCTGGTATCCGCCGCTTCAGGCATTCCGCGACTGGCTTTTGGCGGAAGCGGCGGATCCGGACGGCGAGGCGATGCTCCCCCGTTGACCTTTGTGCCCGCGCGGATCACGGTTGTTTCATGAATACGCGCCCCGACATCCATGACCGCCTCGCGGCCTCGCTGAAATCGGCCCGGAAGTCGAAGGGGCTGAGCCTTGACGCCGTGGCGAAGCTGTCCGGCGTGTCGCGGTCGATGGTCAGCCAGATCGAGCGGGGCGAAAGCAGTCCGACGGTGTCCACGTTGTGGAACCTCACGCAGGCGCTGCAGGTCGATTTCGCAGGTTTGCTCGAAGGACGCACGGCGCCGGGGATCGAGGTCATCCGCGCCGAGGCCGCGCCGGTGATCGCCGGTCGGGGGCAGGGCGTCCGCATCCGAATCCTTTCGCCTGCCGAGGCCGCGGGCGAGCATGAGGTCTACGACCTCGTCTTTGATGCGGGTGGACGTCTCGTCAGTGATGCCCACGGGCCGGGTTGCCGCGAGCATCTGACGGTAATCGACGGTGCCGTGACGGTCGTGTCAGGCGAAGATGTCCAGCATCTGGGTGTCGGGGACACCGCGCGGTACTTCGCCGACAGGCCACACCGGATTGAGGCGGACGGCGGTGCGGCCCGGGCAATTCTGATCGTGCAGAACAGCTGATCCGTCTGCACGCGGCGGCCGGGGCGTTTCCGGCGAGAAGACTAGAGCACGCGACTAAATGGATTCCTTTATTATGGATATGAATCCGCTATCTTGACGAAGTGTTCGGTGCGCGGCAATATTCCGCAATATCGGAGGGACATCAGCCATGTCGGACAAGATCGCCTTTCTGGACCATGTCGGCGCAACCCTGCGGGAGATTGACACCGAAGGGCTCATGAAGCGAGAGCGGCTCATCACCTCCGCGCAAGGCGCCCATGTCACCGTCGCGGGGCGCGACTTGCTGAACCTTTGTGCCAACAACTATCTCGGCCTCGCTGACCATCCGGCGCTGATCGAGGCGGCGAAGACGGCGATGGACGGGCATGGCTACGGCATGGCCTCCGTCCGTTTCATCTGCGGGACGCAGGATCTTCACCGGGAACTGGAGGCGCGCATCGCCCGCTTCCTCGGCAAGGACGATTCCATACTCTTCGCCGCCTGTTTCGACGCAAACGGGGGACTATTCGAGCCGCTCGTGGGGCCCGAAGACGCCGTCATCTCGGACGCGCTCAACCACGCCTCGATCATCGACGGCATCAGGCTATGCAAGGCCCGGCGGTATCGCTACGCGAATTCGGACATGGCGGATCTGGAAACGCAGCTCAAGGCGGCGAGGGCTGACGGCGCGCGGTTCATCCTGATTGCCACGGACGGGGTCTTCTCCATGGACGGATACCTCGCCAAGCTCCCGGAGATCACCGCGCTCGCGGACAGATACGGTGCGCTGGTGATGGTCGACGACTGCCACGCCACCGGTTTCATGGGGCCGCAGGGAAGAGGAACGCCCGCTCATGCAGGAGTGGAGGTCGACATCCTCACCGGCACGCTAGGCAAGGCGCTGGGCGGCGCTTTGGGAGGATACATCGCCGGGCCGAAGCCGGTCATCGACCTCTTGCGCCAGCGGGCGCGGCCCTACCTCTTCTCGAACGCGCTGCCCCCCGCGGTTGTCGCCGCCGGCATCGCCGCGCTGGATCTGGTCGAGGCTGCCGACGATCTTCGCGCGCAGCTGTTCGACAATGCCCACTATTGGCGCGCCGGGCTCGAAGATGCCGGGTTCTCGCTTTTGCCCGGAGAACATCCGATCGTGCCCGTGATGCTGAGCGACGCCGCTTTGTCGCAGCGCATGGCGGCAGAGCTCTACGACCGCGGCGTCTATGTCGCGGGGTTCTTCTTCCCGGTCGTGCCGAAGGGGCAAGCGCGGATCCGGACCCAGATGAACGCGCGGCTCACGCGCGGTGATCTCGATCAAGCGCTCGATGCCTTCCGGGCCGCGGGCAAAGCCGTGGGGGCGATCTGATGCGCAACGATATGAAGGCACTGGCGAAGTCGAAACCCGAAACCGGGCTATGGATGGAGCACCGCCCGGTGCCCGAGATCGGGCCGGAAGACGTTCTGATCCGCATCAAGAAGACCGGCAT
>JBNKFC010000456.1:0-12146 GCA_050289105.1 Paracoccaceae bacterium
AGGGCGCGAGCAGGCGGTTCACGACGGCGATACGAGAGAAGCGCAGTCGAAGCCGGTCGCCGGCGCTGTCGGCGCCGGCATCCGTCCAGTGCCCCGGCGCGGCGGGGAAGCCGCAGGCATTGCACATGGCCTGCCCTCAGATCACCTCGGGACGCTTGCCGCTCTCGAAGGGGTAACGCTTGCGGAAATCGTCGGCGATATCCTCGAACGTCGCCCATTCGACACCGTCATGACCATTGATATGCTCGATCAGCCGTTCGAGCATCAAGAGCACCTGCGGGCGGCCGGAGACGTCGGGATGAATGGTGAAGGCGAAGACGCCGTAGTCCATCTCGCGGTAGACCCAGTCGAACTGGTCGCGCCACATCTCTTCGATATCGCGCGGGTTGACGAAGCCGTGGCTGTTGGGCGACTTCTTCATGAACATCATCGGCGGCAGGTCGTCCACATACCAGTTGGCCGCAATGTCGACGAGGTCAATCTCCTCGCCGTGCTTCAAGGGATGCATCCAGTCCTTCGCCTGCTTGGTGTAGTCGATGACGTTCCACTTGTCGCCGACACGGGCGTAGAAAGGCTGGAAATCGCGGTAGCCCTGCGAGTGATCATAGCTGAAGTCGTATTTCTTCAGAAGCGCTGCGGTGGAGGCCGACATTTCCCACCAGGGCGCGACGTAGCCGCGGGGTGCACGGCCCGTCAGCTTCTCGATCAGCTCGATCGACTTGACCAGAACGTCCTCTTCCTGCTGCGCGGTCATGGCCACGGGGTTTTCGTGCAGGTAGCCATGCGCGCCGATCTCATGGCCCGCATCGACGATCATCTTCATTTCCTTCGGGAATGTCTCCAGCGAATGGCCGGGGATGAAGAACGAGGTCTTGAGGTCGTATTTCTTGAAAAGCCGCAGGAGGCGCGGAATGCCGACCTCGGTCGCGAAGATGCCGCGCTGGATATCGGACGGGCTGTCACCGCCGCCATAGGAACCGATCCAGCCGGCGACCGAGTCGATGTCGGTGCCGAAGGCGCAGTAGATCTTCTTCTTGGACATGGTATTCCTCCTTGTCTGACGGGCGCGGGATCACACGCCGCTGGGAATGTTTTGCGGGTCGCGGTGAACGAACCGGGGGGAGTTGAGGTCCTTCCAGACGGAAAGGGCGCGGTTGACTGCGGGGAAGGCCGGGCGCGGAACATAGACGCCATGCCCGGCGCGCGGGCGCTGGTTCTGGCCGTGCGACCAGACGACCTCGCCGCGTGACAGCGTATGGCGCGCCTGCGCCGAAACCTCGAACCCTTCAAAGACGTTGTAGTCCAGAATCGAAAGCTGATCGGCGGCGCGGATGGTCTTTTTCAGCTTCGGATCCCAGACGACGATGTCAGCATCCGCGCCGGGGACGAGTGCGCCCTTGCGCGGATAGATGTTAAGGATCCGGGCGATATTGGTCGACGTGACCGCAACGAATTCCTCGGGCGTCAGCCGCCCCGTCTCGACCCCCCGCGTCCAAAGCACCGAAAGCCGGTCTTCAAGCCCGCCGGTTCCGTTCGGGATGGACGGGAAGCCCTTCAGGCCCATGCGCTTCTGTTCGGTGGTGAAGGCGCAATGGTCGGTCGCCACGACCTGCAAACTGCCTGCGGCGAGACCGGCCCAAAGACTGTCCTGATGCACCTTGTCACGGAACGGCGGCGACATGACGCGGCGGGCGGCATGGTCCCAGTCCTTGTCGAAATATTCGCTTTCATCGAGCGTCAGATGCTGGACCAGAGGCTCGCCATAGACCCGCATCCCCTTCTGGCGGGCGCGGCGGATGGCCTCATGCGCCTGTTCGCACGAGACGTGGACGACATAGAGCGGCACGCCCGCCGCATCCGCGATCATGATGGCGCGGTTGGTCGCCTCGCCCTCGACTTCCGGCGGGCGGGAATAGGCGTGGCCTTCGGGTCCGATCTGGCCCGCGGCCATGAACTTCTTCTGCAGTTCGGCGATGATGTCGCCGTTCTCGGCATGGACCAAGGGCAACGCCCCAAGCTCCGCGCAACGAGAGAACGAGGCATACATCTCGTCATCCTCGACCATCAGCGCGCCCTTGTAGGCCATGAAGTGCTTGAAGCTGTTGACGCCCATCTTCACGACGTCGGCCATCTCGCGCCAGATCGTCTCGTTCCAGCCGGTGACCGCGACATGCCAGCCGACGTCGATGCAGATCTTGCCTTCGGCCTTGCGGTGCCAGTCCTTCACCGCCTTGACGAGGGACCCGTCAGGGCCGGGAAGGACGAAATCGACGATCATCGTCGTCCCGCCCGAGGCGGCGGCGGCGGTGCCGCTTTCGAAGGTCTCGGCGGCGGTGGTGCCCATGAACGGCATTTCCAGATGGGTATGCGGGTCGATCCCGCCGGGCATGACATAGGCGCCCTCGGCATCGACGACCTTGTCGCCTTTCAGATCGGGCCCGATGGCGGCGATCTTCTCGCCCTCGATGAGGATATCTGCCTCCCATGTGCGGTCAGCGGCGACGAGGGTGCCCCCCTTTATGACAGTCGTCATGATCCGTTCCTCCAAGAAAGTTCGGCATGGTCGGCGAAGCGGTTGCCCTGCCCCGCCATGATGAGCAGCGTCAGCAGCAGTCGCGCCTTGAGCGCATCTAGATCGCCTGCCGGGAGAAGACCGCGGCTGATGAGGTCAATTTCAGCGCCCGTCTGGCCATAGGTGCGATTAAGGACACGCCCGCCCCGTGTGCGGCTGGCAAAGACGACCGGCAGCGTCGTCGCGGCCTCTTGCAGCGCGTCGGCCCAGGCGGCGCGAGCATGACCGCCGCCCGGCAGTTCGGCCACGATGCCGGACGCCCCTGCCCTGATCGCAGCGTCAACCAGAAACGGCGGTTCGCCAAGACCCGGTTTCAGGATCGGAACATAAGGCACGGCTTTGTCGCGAGGCACCCCGAGCGCGGCGCGGCGCGGCGCGCGAAACCGGATCGCAGGCCGCCCTTCGGCCATCCAGCCAAGCGGCGCGGGCGACCAGAAGGCGCCAAGCGCCGTGGTGTCTCGCTTCTGGACCCACGCAGCCGCGTGTATCTCGTCATCGAACGCCACCAGGACACCCAGATTGCGGCAGGTCGGATCGGCGGCACAGGCAATGGCGGCGAAGATATTGGCAGGGCCATCCGGACCGGGGAGCGCCGGATGTCGCATGGCCCCTGTCACGATGACTGGACATTCGCCATCGTGGAGAAGATCGAGCACGAATGCTGTCTCCTCGATCGTATCGGTGCCCTGGGTGATGACGATGCCCGCCGCGCCACCTGCCTCAAGCTCGGCGATCAGCGCAGCAAGCCGCAGGAGCAGCGGCAGGTCGATCTCGACGCTGGGAACGTTGACAAGCGTGCGCGCCCGGATCGGCGCGATGTCGCGGACCGCCGGAACGGCGTTGAGAAGGTCGTCGGCGGTCAGGTCGGGCACCACGCCCTGACCGTCCGCGCGCGGCCTGCTGGCAATGGTGCCGCCAAGAGCGATGACCTCGACCCATCCCGCCATATCAGTCCTCATGCGGGGTGCCCGTCGAGTCATTCGTACCGACCAGCACATGGTTGAACTTCGGAGACCAGCTCGCGTGAGCGGTATCGCCGACGCGCTTGGGGGCAGAGTAGAATTCGTCGTCGTCAAGATAGGCGATAAACTCCTCGCGCGAGCCGGTATCGAGGGCGACCTTCACGAAAGTGCCTTGGTATTCGACGTTGACAACCTTACCGACCGTGCCGTTCCGACCGTTGCCCGTGTCGTCCGAAAGCCGGATATGGTCGCGCCGGACCGAGAAGTTGACAGTGTCGCCTTGCTTCGTACCCGCGACCTGCGGCAGATCGTAAAGGTTCCCGTCGCGGGCCCTGACCACCGTGCCGGCGTCGCCCGTCGTTTCGACCGTGCCCGAAAGCACGTTCTGGCCACCCATGAAACGCGCCACATAGGGGCTGTGCGGCTGGTTGTAGATCACGCGCGGGCTTGCGGCCTGTTCGATGATGCCGTGATCCATCACCACCACCTGATCGGCCAGGGCGATCGCCTCGGGCTGGGTATGGGTGACGTGAATGAAGGTGATTCCAAGCTGGTCCTGAAGCCGCTTAAGCTCCACCCGCATCTTGAGGCGCAGAAACTCATCGAGGGCGGAAAGCGGTTCGTCGAGCAAGAGAACCTTGGGGTTGGTGATGAGCGCGCGCGCCAGCGCCACGCGCTGCTGCTGCCCGCCCGAAAGCTCAGACGGCACACGGTCGGCCAAATGAAGAAGCTGCACGCGGTCCAGCATCTCGCGCGCCTTTTCCCGCCGCTCGGCGGCGTGCACGCCCTTGACCTTGAGACTGAAGGCGACGTTGTCAGTCAGGGAAAGATGCGGGAAAAGCGCGTAGTTCTGGAACATCAGCGCGGTACCGCGACTGCCGGTTCGCGCTGTCGTCACATCCTCGCCGCCGATCGCGATGGTCCCGGACGTTGGCGTCTCGTGCCCCGCGATCATTCGCAACAGCGTGGTCTTGCCGCAGCCCGAAGGGCCGATCATGCAGCAATAAGCACCACCATCAATCGTCAGATCGACGTCGTTCACCGCGCGGACCGGCCCGTAGAGCTTGGTCACGCTGCGAATATCAATGCGGCTCTGATCGGTCATTCGGCCTTTCCTTGCTTGGTACGGGCGCGTCGTCTCTGGACGACGGCAATCGCGATGAACGCCGTCGCGATCACCAGGAAACTGACGGCCGACGTGACCGTCCCGATGGCGTAAAGCGCGGGCGTGGTGACGTTCGTCGTCATGTTCGAGATTTCGATGGGCAGCGTGTTCTTGCCCCCCACGGTCAGAAGTGAGCGCGGCATCTCGTCATAGCTCAGCGTGAAGCCGAAGAGCGCCACTGCGATCAGGCCGGGAAAGAGGATCGGGACCGTGATGAAGGACAGAACCTGCAAGGGCGTCGCACCAGCGTCACGGGCGGCCTCTTCCCACGACCCGTCGAAGCGGTTGAGGACGGCGAACATGATGAGAAGGCCGAAGGGCAAGGTCCAGCTCAGATGCGCACCGAGGCCCGAGAACCACCAGCTGAGGCGGAACCCGAGAAGCTGGAACAACTGGCTTATACCGAGGCCGAGGAGGATCCCGGGTACCACAAGGCTGATGATCGCCAGGTAGAAGATCGGCCCAGCCCCCCAGAACCTGCGCCGAAACGCGAGCCCGGCGAAGAGACACACAACCGCCGTGATCACCAGCGAGAGCCCGCCAAGCACCAGCGACCGACGGAACGCTCCGCCCAGATCGCCGTAGCGGCTCGACGTCCAGAGGTCGTGGAACCAGTTCGTCGAGACCCCGCGCATCGGGAAGGTCAGCCCGCCCGTCGGCCCCTGGAAGCTCAGGATGAAGATCATGAGCATGGGCCCGTAGAGGAAGATCACGAAGAGCGCGAAGAAGGCCGCAAGGAAGTAGAATGCGGGACCCCGGTGGCTCGTGTTGCTTTGCGACATCGCCCTACCTCGCCAGCTCGGACCGGATGTCGACCACCCGCAGGATCGCTGTCACCATCAGGAGCACGACGATGATAAGCAGTACCGCCATCGCCGACGCGACCGGATAGTAGAGCTGGTCGATGTTGTTCTTCATCGCCGAGACGACCGACGCGCTCTGCCCGCCGCTCATCACCCGAACGACGAAGAAGTCGCCCATGACGAGTGTCACGACAAAGATCGAGCCGAGCGCGATCCCGGTCTTGGAAAGCGGGACGATGACGCCCCAGAGAATCTGCCAGGAATTCGCGCCGGCATCGCGCGCGGCCTCGATCAGGTTCGGGTTGATCTTCGCCATGCTGTTGAAGATCGGGACGATCATGAACAAGGTGAAAAGATGGATGTAGGTCAGAACAACCGCGAAATCCGAATAGAGCAGGATATCGAGTGGCTGGTCTATGATCCCCGCCTGAAGCAAAAGGCTGTTGAACAGTCCCTCGCGTCCCAGGAAGGGTATCCAGCTGACCATGCGGATCACGTTCGATGTCCAGAACGGGATCGTGCAGAGAAGAAAAAGCGCGATCTGATACCGCAGGTTGCGGACATGGAAGACGAGGAAGTATGAGCAGGTGAACCCGATGATCGTCGTCGCGATGAGGGTGAGAAGCGCGTATTTCAGCGTCGCCAGAAACAGTTTCACCGTCACGGGGGAACTCATCACCTCGGCGTAGTTGTCCCAGGTGAAGGCCGGATAGACCGCGATTCCGTCGAATTCCCAAAAGCTGAGCAGGACCACCGTCATTAGTGGGATACCGACCATCGTGATCATCAGGAATGCCAGCGGCGCAACCTGAATATAGGGTGCAAGTGCACTGCCGGACGGAGAGGACCTCCCGGACATCAAACAACCTTTCCTTAGGAGTAGAGCTAAACGCTGTGAAATCCGGTTCCGGCGTGGCAGGCCCGCGCCGGAACCGGATCAGATCAAGACGAAACGAACTCGTTCCAGCGCTGGATCATGTAGCGGTCTTCATCCATCACCGTATTCCAGCAGGCGATGTTGCCCATGCGCTCTTCAAAGCTGCCGCCATCCCGCTTTGCGCCGGCCTTGTCCATGATGTTGCCGTAGGGATCCTTGATGTCCTCCGTCGCGGCCTTGCCCTCGTACCAGTAGCCGCGTTCGTTGTCCGTAAGGTTCGCAATCGCCGTTTGCGGGACCGACGAATAGTAGCCCTGACGCGCGATGAAGGCACCCTGCCAACCGGTCAGATACCAGTTCAGATACTCATATGCGGCGTCCAGCTTGATCCCTTCCAGATGGCGCATCAGCCCCATTCCGAGACCCCAGCCACGATAGCCTTCCTTCAGGCCCTGATAGACACAGTCAATGCCGCGCGATTTCACGGCGGTGACGGCTGGCGACCACATCGACTGGATAACGACCTCGCCCGCCGCCATCAGGTTTACGCTCTCGTCGAAGCTCGACCAGAAGGCCCGGAACTGGCCCTCCTTCTTGAGCGCAATCAGGGCGTCGATCGTTTGGTCGATCTCGGCCTTCGTCATGTTGCCCTTGTCGCCATATTTCAGGTCGCCGCGGGCTTCGAGCGCCATTGCCGCGTCCATGATGCCGATGGAGGGGATGTTCACCAGCGCGGTCTTGCCCTTGAACTCGGGATTGAAAAGCTCAGACCAGCTTGTGATCTCGCGCCCGATCAGATCGGCGCGCAGACCGAGCGTATCGGCGTTGTAGATCGTCGGCATGATCGTCGCGAAGTCGGTCTGGTCGCTGGCGAATTCCTTGGACTCGGCGCTGTCAGTGTAGAGGACTTCGTAGGGAAGCGTCCCCTGCCGGCTCATATCGGAGCCATCGAAGCTCTTGCCGTCGCGCATCAGCGGCGTCATCTCGGACCAGAGCTTGATCTTGCCCGTTTCGACCGGCTGAAGATTGCCCGCGCGATAAACTTTCTGAAGGCCCCAGAATTCGAAATCTGCAATATCGACCGTTTCGGGCTGGTTCACCACCTTTGCCATGAGCTGCGTCGTGTCGGCCGTTTGCGGGACGATCTTGAAACCGAGGTCCGCGCTCGCCTTTTCGGCGATGTCGGCGATGACCGAAAAGGACGGCCCCACCTGATTGAGCGTGACGTCCTTGATGTTCTGCGCCCAGATCATCGGGGCACCGATGACACCGGAACCGATTGCGGCGCCTGCCACGGCGGCCGATCCTTGAAGAAGTTCACGCCGCGTCACACCGTGACGCTGGCCTGTCTGAGAAATTTTTCGTGCCATGTCCGTCTCCCTGTTGATCTTGCATACATTTCTGTTGGAACGCAGCCCGCCCTCTATGGGGCGCTACCGATTGGAGTCGTCGACTCGAAGCCTAGTTCAAAATGTTCTTCGAATGCAATGCGCAATTTATGCTTGTTAAGCGCTCGAAACGGTGAAAAAATTTCCTCAATGCGACCGGTGGGCAGATCTATTGTATTCGATGGACAGTTTTGATGGCGAATGCGGAGGACCACGGCGCAGAAAGAAGCCACACTGTTGGCGAACCTGGTATCGCCCTTGGTTGTGACGATCCTGGCGTGACGGACGTGGAGTTCCCGAGCATTCTGACCGGGTCGGCCTATCTCTACGATTCCGTCCGCAATCTCCTTGAAGAGAAGATCGCGTCGGGGGAATTGCAGGCCGGAGCCCTGCTGAAAGAGGCGGCGGTCGCAACCCATCTCGGCATCAGCCGGGCACCCGTTCGCCGGGCCATGAAGATGCTCGCCGAAAAGGGGCTGATCCATTCGGCGGACGGACAGGGCTACGTCGTCGGAAACGCCCGCGCACAGCGGCTTAGTGCGCGCGAACTGCACGACATACTATCCCCGTACACCGACGACATAAACCGCAGCGCCACATGGGAGCGCATCTTCGCGCGCGTCTCCGACGAGATCACGTTGTCGTTGCCCTTCGGCACCTACCGCATTCAGGAAGCCGAACTCGGCGACTACCACAATGTCAGCCGAACGGTCGCGCGCGAAGTTCTCTGGCGGCTCATGGACGTCCGGTTGATCGAAAAGGACCGGAAGTCGCACTGGATCGTCGGCCAGATGACCGCGCGCGACGTTCGAGACTCACTCGAAATGCGCAGATTGCTTGAACCGCAGGCACTGGCTCATGTTGCGCCGACGCTCGAGATGAGCTGGCTCGACGCGCTGGCCCGGCGGATTGACGCGGCCACAAGATCGTTTCCCGATTGCGGCGCGGCGGAGATCGATGCGATCGAACACGACATGTTCCAGACCATGTATGAAAGCCTCCGAAACGCGCGGATGCTCGGCTCGATACGCAGAAATCAAATCTCGCTTAGCGTGCCACGGCTGTTCCGTCAGCACTTCCCTATCCGCGATGATCTGCCCGCCCTGACGCTCTACGGCCAGATCGTTCGGCTCCTCTGCACCGGATCGGTACGGGCCGCCCAGGTTCTCCTGCACACGCATCTTGAGCGGGCCGAACCGCTCGTCCTAGCCCGCTTGCGCGTTCTGGCGATATTGCCGCCGCCTGCGACGGTGCCCTACCTGATCGCAGTTCACTGAAGGGTCGTCCATGCAAAAGCCTGCGCTCCGGGTCATAGGTACAAGCGCCACCCTTACGGAAGAGTTGCGCCGCCGCGCCAAAGCAGAACTGCCCTTTCCGATCGAGTTCGAAGTCCTGGACGGTCAGGCCTGCCTTCGCCGCGGCGTTCTGCGTCCCGAAAGCTATGACGTCTATGATCAGTGGTTCCATTCTCTGGATGTGCTGTGGACGGCGGGCTCCATCCAGCCCATCGACACGGCGCAAATCCGCCGCTGGTCGCAAGTCCGCGTGGCAGGAAACATGCCCGGCGCCAGCCCCGGCCGCAGCCCCGGCAACGCGCCGACTGAGCAGCTTTTCGTGCAGCGGGATGGCACGCTTGGCGCGACAAATGACGCCGCTGGGCCGCCACAGATCGGCATGTTGCCGACGACCTACAACGTCGACAGCTTTGCCTATGCGCGCGAATTGCTTTCCGATACCCTGCCGGACGAGCCCGAAAGCTGGGCTTGGCTTCTCGACGATCGCTGGCACGGGCGTTGTACGCTAAGCCTCGATCCGGCTGGTAGCGCCGTGGAGCTTGCATTGGCCGCCCGCTCGGCCGGACTGGTCGACCTGCGCGACCCCGGAGATCTGACAATCGAAGAGATCGACGCCCTCTTCGACGTTCTCATGTCGCTGAAACGACGGGGGCACTTCACGCGCTTCTGGGGATCGAGCGAAGAATCCGTCGCCCTGATGTCGGGACCGAACTGCATTCTGGGGTCGCTATGGTCTCCTGCCTTCTACACCTTGCGCGGGATGGGGAAGGACGTCCTCTACGCGGCGCCTCAAGAGGGCTATCGTGGCTGGCATAGCGGACTTTGCCTTTCCGCCAACACAGATGGCGCCGCGCGAGAGGCCGCATATGCCTACATGAACTGGTGGCTCGACGGCACGCCGGGCGCGATCATGGCGCGGCAGGGCTACTACATTTCGGTCGTGGAAACGCTTCAAGGCACGCTGTCCGAGGCGGAATGGCAATATTGGTACGAGGGCAAACCTGCCTCCGAGGATATTCCCGGTCCTTCAGCACGCGTCGTGGTCCGCCGCGACGAGTGCCGGAAAGGCGGAAGCCACCAGGATCGTGTCGCCAAGGTTGCCGTTTGGAGCACGATCATGCCGGAGCACAACTACCTTGCCAGGCGCTGGCGCGAGTTCCTCGAACAATGAGGTCGTCCTTGCCGCTGATCGGCGGTTTCAGACGGATTCGAACGGGCCTCAGCTCGGTCAGCGGCGCTGCCCTTTATGGCGCGCCAAGCTGGCGCCACTCACCGTTTCGCCTCACGAACATGCCGTCGAGATACAATCGCCATTGCGACCCTTGTCGCAAGCACTCGGAGCGCTTTTCGCGGATCTGTGCGGCAAACCTAGGACCGAAACCAAGCCACCGGAACCGAACGGACTCGCGGCTGACATCGATGCAGCGCTCGTGCAGCAGACCATGCGGCGAGATCTATTCGTCATCGTCTCGCGCCAATTGACGGTTCTTCAACAGCCAAGTGTGGTACGATCATCTGCTGACAGCACAGTGGCTCCAAACGGCCTAAAAGGCGGACCGAAATTCAAATGAAATCAACAACTCATTTATTTTCAATACATTACATAAAATCAGTGGTGCCCGCGGCCGGACTTGAACCGGCACGGCCGAAGCCTAGGGATTTTAAGTCCCCTGTGTCTACCATTTCACCACGCGGGCAGGCCGGCCGACCATAGCGCAACCGGCGGTGGCGGCAAGCTCAGAGGCCAGTTTCCTTTACGGCCTCCATCGCGACATAGGTCGAGGTCGAGGCGACATGCGGCAGGGTCGAGATCCGCTCGCCCAGCACCCGGCGGTAGTCGCCGATATCGCTGGTCCTGACCTTCATCAGGTAGTCGAACCCCGCCGCCATCATGTGGCATTCCTCGATCTCGGGCACGGCCCGAACCGCCTTGTTGAAGGCCTGAAGCGCGGCCTCGCGCGTGTCCGACAGCCGCACCTCAACATAGGCCACATGCGCCATCCCCATGCGGATCGGATTGAGGACGGCACGATAGCCGGCGATGACGCCAGTCTCCTCGAGCCGCTTCACCCGCGCCTGGGTCGGCGTCTTGGTCAGCCCGATCCGCCGCGCCAGCTCGGTAACCGACATCCGGCCGTCCTCCGACAGCGCACGCAGAATCGCGGCGTCGTAGCGGTCGATTTCCGGCAGTCCGTTCGGCATTCCATTACCAGGTAATTTGGTCATTTAGACCTCATTTTGCAATTCTTCAGCCAAATCGCCTGCCACGCAAGCGATATTATGGTCCTATCAAGTGGAGGACCCCATGCACGATCTCTGGCACGCTATCGAAACCGGCACGCTTCAGCCGGAAGCCCCGCTTCTCGAACGCCTGATCGGCGCAGCGGACCTCGACAGCACCGACCGGGCGCGGATCTCGGCCGAGGGCGCGTCGCTCGTCAGACAGATCCGCGCCGACGTGCGCCCCGGTCTGATGGAGGTCTTCCTCGCCGAATACGGGCTCTCGACCGAAGAGGGCATTTCGCTCATGTGCCTCGCCGAGGCGCTTCTGCGCGTGCCCGACGCCGACACGATGGATGCGCTGATCGAGGACAAGATCGCGCCTTCGGACTGGGGCCGCCATCTGGGCCATTCCGCCTCCTCGCTGGTCAACGCCTCCACCTGGGCGCTGATGCTGACCGGCAAGGTGCTGGAGGACCGCGAACCCGGCATCGTCGGGCACCTCCGCGGCGCGGTGAAGCGTCTGGGCGAGCCGGTCATCCGCCGCGCCGTCCGCCAGGCTATGAAGGAGATGGGCCGCCAGTTCGTCCTCGGTGAAACCATCAACGCGGCCATGGAACGCGCCGCGAAGATGGAGGCGCAGGGCTACAGCTATTCCTACGACATGCTCGGCGAAGCGGCGAAGACTGCCGAGGATGCCGAACGCTATGCCGTCTCCTATTCCAAGGCGATCGCCGCGATCTCGACCGCCGCCGTCTCCGACGACATCCGCGACAATCCCGGCATCTCGGTCAAACTTTCCGCCCTTCACCCGCGCTACGAGGTCGCGCAAGAGGCGCGCGTCATGGCCGAACTGGTCCCCGT
>JBNKFC010000457.1:0-6770 GCA_050289105.1 Paracoccaceae bacterium
AGCGTCGGCGCGGTGATAGCCCCAACCGACCCCGATCGTCGCCATCCCGGCGGCGCGGCCCATTTCGATGTCATAGGTGGTGTCGCCGATCATCACGGCGTGCCGCGCCTTGATCCCGGTTTCGGCGAGGGCCGCCATGAGCATCGCCGGATGCGGCTTCGACGGATGGTCGTCGGCCACCTGCGCCGTCACGAAATACCCCGCGAGGTCGTGCGCAGCGAGAACATGGTCGAGCCCGCGTCGGGACTTTCCTGTGGCGACGCCAAGAAGGATATCCGGCCGCAACCGGAGACTGGAAAGCGTGTCGGCGGCACCGGGGAAGAGCGGCGATAAGGTCCCCGCCCGCAACGAGCCGAAGCTTTGCTTGTAGGCGGCGACGATGCCGGACTGGACCTCCGGCGGCAGGTCCGGCACCAGACGCGCCACCGCCTCGGGCAGCGACAGGCCGACGATCGACAGAACCTCTTCGCGCGGCGGCAGAGGGTGATCGCTTGCGCCGAAGGCATGCTCCATCGCGGCGAAGATGTGGTTCTGGCTGTCGATCAGCGTTCCGTCGACATCGAACACGACCAGCCTCGGGTGACCCGTCATGCCTCCTCCGCGAAGGGATCGGCGGGCACCTCGGCCTCGGACCAGCCGAGCGTCTTCCAGGTGCGCTGCATATGGTCGGGCATCGGCGCGGTCAGGGTGATGCGTTTTCCGGTGATCGGGTGATCGAAGCTGATCGAGCGGGCATGGAGATGCAGCTTGCGACTGATCTCGCCGCCAAGCTGGGCGCCCCAGCCGTCGCCGAGGTTTTCCTGGCCCGAGCCGCCATACTTGCCGTCGCCGATGATCGGATGGCCGATCTCGGCCATGTGGGCGCGCAGTTGATGGGTGCGGCCGGTGATCGGCACCAGCGCCACCCAGGCCGCGCGCGTGCCGAGCGCGTCGAGCACGGCATAGTCGGTCGTGGCCCGCTTGGCACCTTCGGTCGCGTCGACCTTCGAGGGATGGACGGCGATCATCTTCTCGCCCTCCCCACCACCGCCGCGCCCCGGCGCCTTGACGAGGCCAAAGCGGATCGTGCCCATCTTGGGGCTCGGCACACCGGCGACCGCGGCCCAGTAGATCTTTCGGGTGGTGCGGCTGCGGAACGCCTCCGACAGGGCGCGGGCAATGCGGGAGGTGCGGGCAAGGAGCAGCACCCCGGACGTGTCCTTGTCGAGCCGGTGAACGAGTTTCGGGTGGTCCTTATAGCCGAACATCAGCGCCTCGGTCAGACCGTCGACATGGCGGTTGCCCTGGCCAGAGCCGCCCTGCGACGGCAGCCCCGGCGGCTTGTTGAGGGCGATGATATGCTCGTCCTTCCACAAGACCGCCGCCTGAATCATCTTCGCATCGGCCGCGCTGATGCCGGCATCGGCCTTCGGCGTGGAGGGTTCGGATTTCGGCAAGGGCGGCACCCGCACCTGCATCCCAGGCGCGACGCGGGTCGAAGCCTTCACCCGGCCGCCATCGACGCGGATCTGGCCGGTGCGACAAAGCTTTTCGACCTGACCTTGGGTAATCTCGGCAAAATGCCGTTTCAGCCAGCGGTCGAGCCGGCTTTCGCCCTCGTCGGCAGCGACAGTCAGGATCTTGACCCCGCTCATGCGAACACTCCCCGTGCCGCCGCCATGCCGGCGACGATTGCGGCGAGCGACAGGATCACCGATCCCGCGACATAGGCGGCAGCGACCGTGGTCTGACCCCGCTCCCAGAGGGTGAGAGCGTCGAGCGAGAAGGCCGAGAAGGTGGTAAAGCCGCCGAGGACGCCCGTCATCAGGAACGGCGCCATCCGCGTTGCGTCCTTGTGCGCCAGAACAACGACAATAGCCCCCATCAAGAACGAGCCGAGGACGTTCACCGCGACCGTGGCCCAAGGAAAGCCCGGGCCGACAAGCCGCATCGCCGCGACATTGGTCATGTAGCGAGCCGAGGCGCCGATCGCGCCGCCGAGGGCAACCTGGAGGAGGGTCTGGATCATGCCGCCTTCCTCTTCCGCGCCGCGCCTAAAGTCAACCGGGCAAGGGCCGGTCTGCCCCCTCCCCCGGGGTTGAATCCGGGGTTCTCCCCCGAGGATATTTCGCCCGGGCGGAGCCTCAGGTGCCGCGCTTCTCGCGGAGCTTGGCGAACCAGTCGATACGCTTCTTGAGTTCGCGTTCGTAACCGCGTTCGACCGGCTGGTAGAAGACCTGCCGTTTCATCGCGTCGGGGAAGTAGTTCTGCCCGGAGAATCCGTCCTCGGCGTCATGATCGTAGGCATAGCCAGCGCCGTAGCCCTGTTCCTTCATCAACTTGGTCGGGGCGTTCCGGATATGCTTCGGCGGCGGCTCCGATCCCGTATTGCGGGCGCTGTCGCGGGCAGCTTTGTAGGCGACATAGCCCGCGTTCGATTTCGGCGCGAGGGCGATGTAGGTCACCGCCTGCGCGAGCGCCAGTTCACCCTCGGGGCTGCCGAGCCGTTCGTACACTTCCCAGGCGTGCAGGCAGATCGTCTGCGCCTGCGGATCGGCAAGGCCGATATCCTCGACCGACATCCGCGTGATGCGGCGCGCGAGAAAGCGTGGATCCTCTCCGCCTTCGAGCATGCGGGCGAACCAGTAGAGGGCCGCGTCGGGATCGGAGCCGCGCACCGATTTGTGCAAGGCGGAGATGAGATTGTAATGCTCCTCGCCCGACTTGTCGTATTTCGCCGCCCGCCGCATCAGGCGCTGCGAGAGCGCTTCGGTGGTGAGTGGCGCCTCGATCTTCCAGGCGGCGACCTGTTCGATCAGGTTCAGGAGGGCGCGTCCATCGCCGTCGGCCATCTCGATCAACGCTGCCCGCGCCTCAGCCTTGAGCGGAAGTGCCCGGCCAAGCTCCTTTTCCGCGCGCTGAGCCAGACGCTCGAGATCGGCCGGCGACAGACGCTCCAGCACGATCACTTGCGCACGGCTAAGAAGCGCCGCGTTCAGCTCGAAAGACGGGTTCTCGGTCGTGGCGCCGACGAGAAGGATCGTTCCGTCCTCCATATGCGGCAGGAAGCCGTCCTGCTGGGCCTTGTTGAAACGGTGGATCTCATCGACGAAAAGCAGCGTGCCGCGCCCCTGCTGCCGCCGCAGCTTCGCCGCCTCGAACACCTTGCGCAGTTCCGGGACCCCGGTGAAGATCGCGCTGATCTGCACGAAGGCGAGGTCCGTCGCGTCCGCAAGGAGGCGGGCGATGGTGGTCTTGCCGACGCCCGGCGGCCCCCAGAGGATCAAGGACGACAAACTGCCGGAAGCGAGCATAGCGCCGAGCGGGCCGTCGGGGGACAGAACCTTGTCTTGACCGATAACGTCCGAAAGCGCGGACGGCCGCAATCTGTCGGCGAGCGGGCGGTGCGCGCGCTCTCCGGGATCTGGCGGTGTGGCTTGATCGAACAAGTCGGACATCGGCGCGACACTACATGTCCGACGGAGCGTGGAAAAGTGACGAAGTGGGCCGCGACCGCATGGAGTGCGGCCCACCTGCTGGCGAGGCTCAATGGAGATTCGAGGCGAAGTTCATCGACACAACCTGATTGTCGATGCCGTCGATCTCCATCACTGGGCCCATCGCGGTCATGTCGACGCCCACCCGGCCGGCCCAGCGCGGCCAGTTCGCCGCCAGCAATGTCAGGCAATGAGTCGCCCCGAGCTGCCGCGCCGCGCGTCCAAGCTCGGCGATAAGCGTCGCGTGAACCCGCCTGCGGATGCCAGCCGGAACGCTGTGCGACACAAAAAGCCGCGAACTCTCCCAGACGTTTTCCGCCACTGGCGCCTCCTCGTAGAGCAGGTTGGACGGGATCGTGTCCAGGAGGCCGCGCTGCGCGTCACGGATCATGTATGAGTAGATTCCGCACCGTGCGGTCGTCGGCGTCAGGCGGTTGCCGGCCAGGACCTGGCCGAATTCGTCGTGCACGACGACCCAGCGGCTCGCTGGCGTGTCATACTGATCGTATTCCATGCCAAGCGCTTCGGGCAGGTCCCATTTGTTGTGAACGATGAATAGCTCACGTCGTGCACGAAGCATGTTTGCGAACAGCTCGCCATGGTTGTGGATGTTTTCGAAAGATAGGGTAGTGGTCTGCATGACAGCCTCCTGCAGGTTGGTGTTAAGTCGTCACCTTGCGGAGGGCGTCCGTCAGAGCAGCCTGTAGTCCTTGGCTCTTTGGATGGCTTCGGCGGTCGTACGCGCCATCAGCCGCTGCCGAGCAGAGTTCAGCCTGGCCTTGAGCGCACTTTCCGATATCCCGAGCTTCGCGGCCGCAGCCGCATGCCGGTCGCCGCCCGCAATGCATTTCAAAGCTTCTAGTTGAGCGCGTGTCAGTTCGCTCGGCGGCTCGGTCATATCGTGCAGGTTGTGCACGATGCCGGCTACTCGGGCGATCTCGTCATCGGTGAACTCCCGATCCGAACGCGCAACACTGGCGATCGTGCGAGAACTGATGGGACCGTAAGAAACGGTCGCCCCGTAGTTCAGTCCGAATGCAGCGGCTTCCTTGAACAAGCCGAATGGATCAGGCAGCTTTTCGTCGCTCCAACGAATGCTGCCGGTCGTACTGAATCCCCAGGCGGTCATCGGATCGCGAAGGACGAAACCATTGTTCGTATAGTGATCGAGCCAAGCCTGATCGTAGGTCTGGAACGTCATCAGCGGAGACGTGAATCGTATATGTAAACCAATGAAATAGCCCGCCGGGGCCAGAAGACCCAACTCATGCAGACGAAGATCTATGCCGAGATGTGAGGACATGTCCTTTTAGACAAGTTGCTTTAGAGACGGTCAACCGTAAATTGAACTGACGTTACGACCACCCGAAGGTACTTCAATTGCGTACGATCAATCCCGGCCTCTTTGCAAGACTCATGCGACTGCCAGATTCGGCACGCGTCGATCTTCTTGAATTCGTCGGCGCAACGCCGATAGCGGACGCGCAGCTTTCGAACATGATCGACTCCATCGCTGAGAAGCTCAGAACGGAACGGATTAGCGTCCGCATCGAAGCGAGATAGCGGCGCGGATCGGGCATTTCAAGCTCGCGGTCCCGACCAGAAGAAAACCCCGCCAGTCTCCTGGCGGGGTTTTCTTAATCGGCGAGCCGTTCGCGCCCGATTACGATTCGGCTGCTTCCTCGGCCTCGAGGCGGGCCTTGTCGGCAGCGCCCTTGGCCGCCGGATCGCGGTCGACAAATTCGATGATCGCCATCGGCGCCATGTCGCCGTAGCGGAAGCCGGCCTTCAGGACGCGGACGTAGCCGCCCTGACGCTCCTTATAGCGCGGGCCGAGGACCTCGAAGAGGCGCGCGACATGCATGTCCTGCTTCAGCTGCGCCGCGGCTTGGCGGCGGGCATGAAGGTCGCCCCGTTTGGCCAGCGTGATCAGCTTTTCGATGATCGGACGCAGTTCCTTCGCCTTCGGAAGGGTGGTCTTGATCTGTTCGTGTTCGATGAGCGACCCGGCCATGTTGGCGAAGAGCGCCTTGCGGTGCTCATGGGTGCGGTTCAGACGGCGGTAGCCGCGAGCGTGACGCATTTTTCAACTCCTACGTGCGTTTTGCTTTGTCCGGCGGCCGTGGTCCTCGGTCCGCTCTCCTTGGGGCTTTGCGCCCGGATATTCCCCGCCATTGCGGGCATTGCGGGGGGCCGTTTAGGTCACGGCCCCCTCGAAGTCAATCAGAACTGGTCTTCGAACCGCTTCGCGAGGTCCTCGATGTTCTCCGGCGGCCAATCCTCGACATCCATGCCAAGGTGCAGGCCCATGCCCGAGAGCACTTCCTTGATCTCGTTGAGCGACTTGCGGCCAAAGTTCGGGGTGCGGAGCATCTCGGCTTCGGTCTTCTGGATGAGATCGCCGATATAGACGATGTTGTCGTTCTTGAGGCAGTTCGCCGAACGGACAGACAGTTCCAGCTCGTCGACCTTCTTGAGGAGGAGCGGGTTGAACTCCAGCCCTTCCTCGGCCTCGCCCTTGCCCGCGGCTTCCGGCTCTTCGAAGTTCACGAAGATGCCAAGCTGGTCCTGCAGGATGCGGGCAGCGTAGGCCACCGCGTCATCCGGCGTCAGCGAACCGTCGGTCTCGATCTTCATCGTCAGCTTGTCGTAGTCGAGGACCTGGCCCTCGCGGGTCGGCTGCACCTCGTACGACACCTTCTTGACCGGCGAATAGATCGCGTCGATCGGAATGAGACCGATCGGCGCATCTTCCGGACGGTTCTTGTCGGCGGCGACATAGCCCTTGCCGGTGTCCACCGTCAGTTCCATGAAGAGATCCGCACCCTCGTCAAGGTGGCAGATCACGTGGTCCTTGTTCAGGACCTCAATGCCGTTCGATTCCGAGATGTCGCCGGCGGTGACGACGCCCGGCCCCTTGGCCGAGATCGACAGGCGCTTCGGCCCTTCGACGTCCATCTTCAGGCTCACGCCCTTGAGGTTCAGAACGATGTCGGTGACGTCTTCACGCACACCCGCCACGGACGAGAACTCGTGCAGGACGTTGTCGATCTGGACGGAGGTGATGGCAGCGCCCTGAAGCGACGACATCAGCACCCGGCGCAGCGCGTTGCCGAGCGTCAGGCCAAAGCCACGCTCCAGCGGTTCGGCGATCAGCGTCGCCTGGCGCTGCGGATCGTTGCCCGGCTTCACTTCAAGCTGCTGCGGCTTGATCAGTTCAGCCCAATTCTTGTGGATCATGCGTTCTGCCTCCATACCTGTTCCCGGTCCATGACCGATGCCCGGGAACGCCCG
>JBNKFC010000458.1:0-6306 GCA_050289105.1 Paracoccaceae bacterium
GTTTGAGCAAAACCCGGTTTCGGCGAAATCGCCTTCGGACTGGCCCAGTCCGGTGAAATCGAAGCGCAGGACCGCAAAGCCCATCGCGGCGAGGCGCGAGGCGATGCGGCGGGCGGCAACGACATCCTTGCCGCAGGTGAAGCAGTGCGCAAAGAGCGCGGTGGCGAGATGCGGACCCTCCGGCAGGTCGAGCCGGGCCGCAAGCTGCGCGCCGGAATGCCCGGCAAAGGTGATGCGTTCAGTGGCCATCGCGGTCCCTTCACTGGCGGGCCTAGGGTCGAACCCAAAAAGTGGGGGAACGGTTCCGCCGGGGCAACCGCTGTGATCGGCGCGTCACGCAATGGTGACGCGCCGGGAGTGACCTTTCGGCAAGGTGGAGCCGGCGGCTATGCCCCCATCAGCGCGGCATCAAACGGATATTTCGTCAAGTTCTCGTGTCCGGTCTCGGTGATCAGCACCTGATCCTCGAGCTTGATGGAGAAGTCACCGCCTTCGGGCGAGACGAGCGCCTCTACGCACAGGACCATGCCCGGTTCGATCTCATAGTCGAAGGCGCCGTCCTCCCAGTGGTCGGGATAGACGATCGACGGCCATTCGTCGCAAAGGCCGACGCCATGCATCTTCACCCCGTATTTCAGCCGTTCGAATTCGGGGTCGAGCTTGTGGCCGCCGAAGACGAGGTCCTTGAACGACACGCCAGGTTTCAGCATCTCCATGTTCGTCGCGATGTGCTCGCGTGCGTGGCGCATCGCGTAGATCATGGAGTTGGTGGGCTTGGCGTCGCCCACCCACCAGGTGCGCGAGATGTCGATACAGATCCCGTAGCTGCCGATGAGGTCGGTGTCGAAGGCGACGATCTCGTTCGGCTGGATGATGCGCGGCCCGCATTCCTGGAACCAGGGATTGGTGCGGGGCCCGGAGGCGAGAAGCCGCGTCTCGATCCATTCGCCACCACGCTTGATGTTCTCGGCATGAAGGACGGCCCAGACGTCATCCTCGCTCATGTTGCCCTGCGGCACGCCTTCGCGGCAGGCCTGCTCCATGACGGCGATGGATTTCTCGCAGGCGTCGTGGGCGCAGCGCATGGCGAGGATCTCGTCCGGCCCCTTGATGACGCGGGCCTTTTCGGTGCATTCCTCGCCTTCCTCGACGGTGAAGCCCGCGGCCTCGAGCGCACGCAGGCCGTGGACCATGATCTTGTCGACGCCAAGCCGGCGGTTCGCTCCTGCATGTTCGCGCATCACGCCCGCGACATCGGCAGCAAAGGCCGCGGCCGCTGCCTCGCCACGGTCGCCGGTTGACATGTAGAACATCGACGCGCCAGAGCGGACCTCGCGCACCAGCGGGTTATGCGCGGCAAGGAAGGGGGAGTTCTTGTATTCCCAGAGCACCATGTAACCATCGGCGCAAAGCAAGAGCGCCCGGAATGGGTTGTGGGTGTTCCAGAGCTGCATGTTCGTCGCATCCGTCGCGTAGCGGATGTTCAGCGGATCGAAGAGAAGGATGCCGCCCCAGCCGCGCGCGACGACATGGTCGGTCAGCCGCCGCCAGCGATACTCCCGCATCCGAGGCAGGTCGGGCAGCGTCAGCCCCGCCGCTTCCCATTCCCGGAAGGCAAGCTGGGTCGGGCCGATCTCGATGCGGTTATTGTCGTTCGGGCTGCCGTCGGGCAGCGTCGCGCCCTTGGTCGGGTCGATCTTGCGGGTGTCGCTGTAATGCTTGGTCATGGGTGCCTCCCTTTGCGCCAGCTTCCTGCGCGCCGGGCTCGTGGTCCGTTCCGTTCCCGACGCGCGGCGCGCTTCTTTCCGACTTTTCCTTGGAGATGCGGCACGCTAGCGTCGCCGCCATGACGGTTCTGCAGACAAAACTCCCGGCCTATCCCTGGATGGACCCGCGCCTGTCGCGGTTGCCAGGCATCCTGCCGCTCGACCGCGACGATTGGCTCGTCGTTGACGAAGCCTATGCCGGGCAGATGGCGCGGCGTGACGAGCTGATCTCCACGCGGCCGGAGGCCGTCCACGCGCTGCCCGAGGCCGCCCGCCCTGCGGCGGAGGAACTGTACCGGACGGTGCTGGCCGATCTGCCCCGGTTGGGCTTTCGGCTGTCGAGCACCGAAGCCGTGCGACCCGACGGGATCGCGGTCGCGCTGGACCCGGCGCAACCGCTGCTGACGCTCGGGCGGCTGGTGCAGGAGGATCTCTGTCTAATGGAGGCGGGCGGAGAGGGGGAGCACGTGCTGACCGGCGCGATCCTCTGCTTTCCGGCCTCCTGGACGTTGGACGAAAAGATCGGCCGGCCGCTGATCCGCATCCACGCGCCGGTGCCGGAGTACGCAGACGGCGTCGCGCCGCGTGTTCAAAGGTTGTTCGATGCGATCCGGCCGGAGCGGCCGCTCTGGCGGATGAACTACAACCGCTACATGACGGCCGATCTTCATAGTCCGCGCCGCGAGGGCGATCCGCGCCCGAGGCCCGCAGGTCCCGCGCCCTATCTCCGGTCCGAGCGGCAATGCCTGCTCAGGCTGCCGGAAACCGGGGCGGTGGTTTTTTCGATCCACACCTATGTGGTCGCGATGGAGGCACTGCCGGATGCGGCGCGGGCAGGGCTTGAGGGGTGCGACGCCGCTTAGGCGTCGCGTCCTCCGGATTGCCAGAGGTCGCGGATAACCATCGCCACGTCCTTCTGGGCAAGGCCCTTGTCCGCCACGGCCTCGAAGCTGGCTTTCGCGGCCGTCATCGCCGGTGCTTCGACGCCGAGGCGGCCAGCCACGTCGAGGAATAGGCTTGCGTCCTTCAAGGCGCCTGCCACGGGGAAACCGACCCGCTCGCTGTCGCCGAGAAGTTCCGGCAGCCGGGCGCGAAAGAAGCCGTTTGCAGCGGGTCCCTCGCTGAGGAATGCCATAAGCGTCCGGAGATCGAGCCCGGCGGCGAGGCCGGTCTGGATGGCCTCTTTCAGCGCCTGCAACGAACCGGCGAGGAGGATGTTGTTCGCGATCTTCGCAGCCATCCCCGCGCCGAGTGGGCCGACCACACGAACCGCGCCGGCAATCGTCTCTGCCACCGGACGGAAGCGGGCGATATCGGCCTCCGCGCCGCCCAGGAACATGCCGGCGGTCCGCGCCGACACCATTTCCGGCCCGCCCGAGATCGGCGCATCGACGGCGCTAGCGCCCGCGGCGCCGAGGCGGGCGGCAAAGCCGCGCAGCGTCTCGGGCCGGATGGTCGACGTGTCGGCGATGAGCTTGCCTAAGAGATCGAGGGTGAGGAGCTGCTCCATCACCTCAGCCACCGCCGCGTCGTCGAAGACCGAGAGGATCAGGATGTCGCTCTTGGCGGCCAGGGCGGTGAGGTCGGGCGCACGCGGCACCGCGACTTCGCATGGATCGACGGGAGAGCGATTCCAGCCGGTGACGGAAAATCCCGCCGCAGCAAGGCCATTGGCAATGGCCCGCCCCATGCGTCCCAGTCCGATGACACCGATCCGTTCCGCCATGCCAATCCCCCCTGCTTCCGCTCCGGGTCGAACTCTACCGACCGGATACAGCCGGGGCCAGAGCCCGCTGCCGACCGTGATGAGCGCGCCGGGGCGGGAGACTGCCCCGCCGCGCTCGTCGCGTAGATGAAGTCGGCTGTCAGAGGATGTCGGACTTCAAGGGACCGAAAACCGGCCCAAATGATGACGGCGGTAAAAGAAAAAGGGCGCCCGAAGGCGCCCTTTCGAAATCCTGCCGCCGATCTCAGCAGCTGTAGTAAAGCTGGTATTCGATCGGGTGCGGCGTGTGTTCGTAGGCGTACACCTCTTCCCACTTCAGCGCCATGTAGCCTTCGAGCTGGTCCTTGGTGAAGACGTCGCCCGCCAGAAGGAAATCGTGATCGGCCTCGAGCGCCTCGAGCGCCTCGCGGAGCGAGCCGCAGACGGTCGGGATTTCGGCCAGTTCTTCCGGCGGCAGATCGTAGAGGTCCTTGTCCGACGCGGGGCCCGGATCGATCTTGTTCTTGATACCGTCGAGGCCGGCCATCATCAGCGCCGAGAAGGCGAGATAGGGGTTGGCCGACGGGTCGGGGAAGCGGGCCTCGACGCGCTTCGCCTTCGGGCTTTCGGTCCACGGGATCCGGACGCAGCCCGACCGGTTGCGGGCCGAATACGCGCGCAGAACCGGGGCCTCGAAGCCCGGGATCAGGCGCTTGTAGGAGTTGGTGGACGGGTTGGTGATCGCGTTGAGCGCCTTGGCGTGCTTCAGGATGCCGCCGATGAAGTAGAGCGCTTCCTGGCTGAGGTCGGCATACTTGTCGCCGGCGAAGAGCGGCTTGCCGTCCTTCCAGATCGACATGTTCACATGCATGCCGGTGCCGTTGTCGCCCTTCATCGGCTTCGGCATGAAGGTCACCGACTTGCCGTAGGCATGCGCCACGTTGTGGATGACATACTTGTACTTCTGAAGTTCGTCCGCCTGCGTCGTCAGCGTCCCGAAGATCAGCCCGAGTTCGTGCTGGTTCGACGCCACCTCGTGGTGGTGCTTGTCGACCTTCATGCCCATGCGCTTCATGGTCGAGAGCATCTCGCCGCGCAGGTCCTGCGCCGGGTCGACCGGGTTGACCGGAAAGTAGCCGCCCTTGACGCCCGGACGATGGCCGGAGTTGCCCATCTCGTACTCGGTGTCGGTGTTCCAGGCGCCGTCGACCGCGTCGACCTCGAACGAGACCTTGTTCATCTTCACGCTGTAGCGCACGTCGTCGAAGATGAAGAATTCGGCCTCGGGCCCGAAATAGGCCGAGTCACCGATGCCGGAGGCCTTCAGATAGGCCTCGGCCTTCACCGCGGTCGAGCGCGGGCAGCGCGAATAGGGCTCGCCCGTGTCCGGCTCCACGACGTTACAGTGCACGCACATGGTCTTCTCGGCGTAGAACGGGTCGATATAGACCGAGTCCGGATCCGGGATCAGCTTCATGTCGGACTGGTCGATCGACTTCCATCCGGCGATGGAGGAGCCGTCGAACATGAAGCCTTCCTCGAAGAAGTCCTCGTCGACGAGATCGACGACCAGCGTCACGTGCTGCAGCTTGCCGCGGGGGTCGGTGAAGCGGATGTCGACATATTCGACCTCCTCGTCCTTCATGAGCTTGAGGGCGTCTTTTGCGCTCATCGTGTCAGTCCTTTTCTCTGGATTGTTCGTGGGCCGGGCTCGCGCCCGGTATTAGATCGCGTCCTCGCCGGTCTCGCCGGTGCGGATGCGGATGACCTGTTCGACGGAGGAGACGAAGATCTTGCCGTCGCCGATCTTGTCGGTGCGCGCGGCCGAGACGATGGCCTCGATCGCCGCCTCGACCATGTCGTCGGAGAGCACGACCTCGATCTTCACCTTGGGCAGGAAGTCGACGACATATTCGGCGCCGCGATAGAGTTCCGTATGGCCCTTCTGGCGGCCGAAGCCCTTGACCTCGATGACCGAGAGACCCTGCACGCCGACTTCCTGAAGCGCTTCCTTCACCTCGTCGAGCTTGAAGGGCTTGATGATGGCTTCGATCTTCTTCATGGGCCGCGACTCCCCCCGGGGCAATTTCGTGCGAGTTGGCCCCTGTCACCACTTTCGCGGGGCGGGAACAATTGGCTAGGCTGGGCGCAGGTCGCGTGCGTTGGGGATTCCGGCGTATCTGCCTAATTTTTGTGCATCGTGCCCGCCAGCAGGGCGATTTGAAAACTTCGAGGCCATCGCCATGACCGAACTCCTCACCGCCGCCCAGATGCGCGCCATCGAAGAGGCCGCGATCGCCTCGGGCGAGGTGACAGGGCTGGAACTCATGGAACGCGCCGGGCGGGGCGTGGTCGAGGCGATCTTCGAGGAATGGCCGGAGCTGAAGGCAGGGCCCTTCCGGGCGGTCGTGCTCTGCGGCCCCGGCAACAACGGCGGCGACGGCTTCGTCGTCGCGCGGCTGTTGAAGGAGTGGGGCTGGGAGGTGGAGGTCTTTCTCTACGGCGACCCCGGGAAACTGCCACCGGATGCGCGGGTGAATTATGAGCGGTGGCGGGGGATGGGGGAGGTTGGCTCCCTTTCACAGACAACGCGAGATGATGCTGACGGTCTTGCGGCAATCTTTGCCGCGACGTTGGTTGTCGACGCCTTATTCGGCATCGGCGTTAACCGGGCGGCACCGTATTTTGAACTGGTCTCTTACGCCTTGCACCGAAGTTTCCGGGATGCAGTTTGGTGGCATGGTGAGCAGGAGGAGACACGTTTTGTCGCGATCGACATGCCGTCAGGTATTTGCGCTGACTCCGGGATAGAGCTTGCAGATGAAGAGGGTCAGG
>JBNKFC010000459.1:0-1813 GCA_050289105.1 Paracoccaceae bacterium
CCGCCGCGCTTGGGCGCAAGGTCGCCCTCCGGGACAAGTCCCTTCGCGGCCAGCACCGACAGCACCCGCTCCGCACCGTCCTCGCCATATGATTTGGGGTGAAGCTCGATCACCATGTGCCTGACCGAGGCGAGGTCGGCCGCGTCGAACAGGCCATCTTCGCCGCCTTCGATGTCGCAGACGATGACGGTGGGCTTCAGGTTGGCCAGCAGCGGCGCGATGGCGATTCTCGGCCGTTTGACGCTGCGCGCATAGGCGCGCAGGCCCGCGTCGAGCGAAGAGCCCCAGAAGTGCCGGCGCAGGTAGAAGTCGACGTCCTCACCGCCCTCGGCGGTGATCGCGCCCGCGATGACGCGGACATTCTCGACGCCGTTCAGGCGGTGCGTCTCGCGGATCATCGGGATGAGCCGGGGATTGGCCTCGACCGTCACCACCTTGCCGATCCCGGGGGTCTGCGCCGCGAGGGTCGAGAGAAAGCCGATACCACCACCAAGTTCGAGCACCCGGTCGTGCGGAGCCAGCACGCGCCGCAGCGCCCGGCGCTCTGCCATCTCGTAGCGGCCCTCACGCAGGGGGCCTTCGGTGACCGGCGTGATGATCGCCGGGACGAAGGGGATGCGGACCCCGGCGACCGTCAGGATTTCATCGTAGCTCAGCATTGCGCCCATGCCGGGACCTCACCGGCGCGCCGCATCGCCGGGATGATCACTCCAGCGTTCCCTCTGCGGTGAGCCGCGTCTTGCCGCCGAGCCAGGGGTGGAGCGCCTGCGGCAGGTCCACCGATCCGTCCGCCTGCTGACCGTTCTCCAGGACCGCGATCAGGCAGCGCCCGACCGCAAGGCCCGAGCCGTTCAGCGTGTGGACGAAGTCGGGCTTCCCGCCGGCGGGCCGGTAGCGGGCGTTCATCCGCCGCGCCTGGAAGTCGCCGCAGACCGAGACGGAGCTGATCTCGCGGTAGGTGTTCTGGCCGGGCAGCCAAACCTCGAGATCATGGGTCTTGCGCGCGCCGAAGCCCATGTCGCCGGTGCAGAGGACAACCGTGCGGTAGGGCAGGCCCAGCCGTTCCAGCACCGCCTCCGCGCATTTCGTCATGCGTTCATGCTCGGCGAGCGAGGTTTCGGGCGTGGTGATCGACACCATCTCGACCTTCTCGAACTGGTGCTGGCGGAGCATCCCGGCCGTGTCCTTGCCGGCACTTCCGGCTTCGGAGCGGAAGCACTGGGTGTGGGCGGTCATTCGGATCGGGAGCTGGCTTTCATCGAGGATTTCACCCGCGACGGTGTTGGTCAGCGTGACCTCCGAGGTCGGGATCAACCACCAGCCGTTCGTCGTCTGGTAGCTGTCCTCGGCGAATTTCGGCAACTGGTTGGTGCCGTACATCGCCTCGTCCTTCACGAGGACCGGGGTCATCGTCTCGGTCAGGCCGTGTTCGGTCGTGTGCAGGTCGAGCATGAACTGCGCCAGCGCCCGGTGGATGCGGGCGACACCGCTGCGGAGAAGGACGAAGCGCGCGCCCGAGAGTTTCGCGGCGGTCTCGAAATCCATGCCGGGCTTCACGCCGGCGATCTCGTAATGCTCGACCGGTTTGAAATCGAAGCTGCGGGGGGTGCCCCAGCGGCGGATCTCGACGTTGTCGTGTTCGTCGGCGCCGACGGGGACCTCGTCGAGCGGCAGGTTCGGGATCGTCATCAGGAGGTCGCGGAGCCGGCCATCCTCGGCGGCGGCCTCCTCGTTCAGGCGCGCGACCTCGGCCTTCTTCTCGGCAACGAGGGCGCGGAGCCGTTCGAACTCCGTCTCGTCGCCCTTGGCCTTC
>JBNKFC010000460.1:0-2020 GCA_050289105.1 Paracoccaceae bacterium
CCGATGGAATGCCCGCCTGCATCCGCCGCACCGCGGTTGCCGGCTTCCATGATCCCCGGCCCGCCGCCGGTCACGATGACGTTCTCGCGCCCGTAGCTCTCCATGCTCTTCTCGGTCATGATCCGGGCGAGCTTGCGGGCTTCCTCGTACCAGTTCGACAGGGCCGCGGCGCCCGTCGCCGCATCGGTCCTCGCGCCGCCCGCCGTCTCGATCAGCGGTTCCTCCGTGTGCTTCGCCGTGCCGGTCGGATCGGGAATGCGCGCGCTGCCCATCAGCACGATGGTCGATTCGATGCCGCGCTCGTCCATGATCATCTGCGGCTTCAGGAGTTCGAGTTGCAGCCTAACCGGCCGCAACTCCTCCCTGCACATGAAGTCGTCGTCGGTGAAGGCCAGCCGGTAGGCCGGCGCGCGGGTCTGGGCGGTATCGGGAATGCGGTCGGCGGCTTCCACGTCCTGGTGGCTGTGGCGGAAGGGGTGGCTGCGCGGCTCGTCGTTCATGCTGTCCTCGGGTTGCCTTTGGCCCAGACCTAGCGGGTTTGGCCCTTTCAGGCCAGCTTGGCCACGCCGAATGGCGAAACTGTGACGCGCAAGGTCGCATTGCCTCAAGGGCGCATGCGCCCTATAGGGCATCTTCACGCGCAATCAGCCCCGGGGGAGACGCCGATGTCCAATGCCGCACTTGAGACCGCCATCGAAGCCGCATGGGAGGCGCGCGACACGATCACGCCCGCGACCAAGGGCGAGGCGCGCGAGGCGATCGGCGCGACCCTCGAAGCGCTCGATTCCGGCAAGCTCCGCGTGGCGGAGCGTCAGGCCGACGGACACTGGCATGTCAACCAGTGGGCCAAGAAAGCCGTTCTCCTCGGCTTTCGCCTGAAGGACATGGCGCAGCAGCACGGCGGGCCGCAGGGCGGCAGCTGGTGGGACAAGGTGGATTCGAAGTTCGCCGGATGGGGCGACAACCAGTGGAAGGCGGCGGGCTTCCGCGCGGTGCCAAACTGCATCGTCCGCAAATCCGCCTATATCGCGCCGGGCGTGGTCCTCATGCCGTCCTTCGTGAACCTCGGCGCCTATGTCGACACAGGCACGATGGTCGACACCTGGGCCACCGTCGGCTCCTGCGCCCAGATCGGCAAGAACGTCCACCTTTCGGGCGGCGTCGGCATCGGCGGCGTGCTGGAACCGATGCAGGCTGGCCCCACGATCATCGAGGACAACTGCTTCATCGGCGCCCGCTCCGAGGTGGTCGAGGGCTGCATCGTCCGCGAAGGCTCCGTCCTCGGCATGGGTGTCTTCATCGGCAAGTCGACGAAGATCGTCGACCGCGAAACGGGCAATGTTAGCTATGGCGAGGTCCCCGCAGGCTCGGTCGTCGTCGCGGGTTCAATGCCCTCGAAGAACGGCATCAACCTCTACTGCGCGGTAATCGTGAAGCGGGTGGACGCCCAGACCCGCTCGAAGACCTCGATCAACGAGCTTCTGCGGGACTGAGCGTCCGTGCGGATGGCCGCTATTCGGCGGCCATCGCGGTGTCATGGGCCGGGCCGGTCAGCCCCTCCGCACCGGCGGCGGTCTCGGCATCCTCGGCATGGGCGAGGAGCCAGCCCTGAAGGGCGGCCGGCGTGACCTGCGCCGGACCCAGCGCGGCGGCGAAGCGTGGCGCGAGGTCGGGCCGGTCAGGGAAGAACCGCGCGAAGAGCCGCGCGGCGGCCGCCGCCCCGATGAGGCCGAGCTCGATATGCACGTCCGCACGCCCCGGCCGGATCAGCGCCGGGTCGAGGCGCTCGGGGTGTTTGGTGGTCATCACCAGCGCCCGCCCCTCCTGCGCCGCCACCCCGTCGATGGCGTTGAACAGGCCCGAGAAGGTAACGCCGCTCACCGCTTCGCCCTTCGTCCGCTGCCGGAAGGCCGCGTCGATATCCTCGATGGCAAGGATCGCGCCCCTCGGGGCGGTGGCCATGGCCTGCCGCAAGGCTTCGTCGCCTAGCCCCGCCCGGCCGATATCGAGGATCGCGATA
>JBNKFC010000461.1:0-5296 GCA_050289105.1 Paracoccaceae bacterium
GGCAAACCGGAGCGCGCGGGCCCTGCCCGCGTGCGACAGATATCGTGCGCCCGGGAACCGGGCGCTCAATCTCGAAACCTCTACCGGCCGCGCTTGACCGAGACCCGCCGCTCGATCTCGCCCGCAATCTCCTCGACGCGGCGAACCTGGTCCATATGCCCGCCAAGGGCGCCATAATCCGACAGCCTGAGCTTGAATTCGATCGGGGCCACCAGGGCCGGTGTCGGCACATAGCCGAACGCGTTGGACGGCATGTCCATCACGTCCGCCATGAAGGTGATACCGCCGCCCGGCCAGATGTAGCACTCCGCGCCGCCGCAGGTCACCTCCGTCACCGCCTCGCGGACCGACCGCGTCAGGCGCACCGGGTTTTCGGTGACCCCCGCTCGCAACGATCCGCCCGCCCCGCCCATGAAGAGGACCGAGGTCACCGAGGGTTCGCAGTTCTCGGCGATCCGCTCAACCGAGGTCTTGAGGCTCTCGGGCAGGTCCGCCTTCACCGGCTTCAGGTCATCATCGAGAACATAGTAGCCCGATTGCTCGCCGGTCGTCGAAACCATCAGGAGCGTGAGGCCCGGCCGGGCATGGGGCGCCCGCCACGGCCCGAGAATCGTCAGCGGATCCTCGATATTCGTGCCGCCCCAGCCGGTGCCCGGTTCGGCCACGCGGAAATAGCGCCCCGGCGTCGATTTGTGGCCGAGTATCTTGATCCCCGTCGGCGCCACGCCGACGAGCTTGCCTGCCTGATGCTCGCTCAGAACCCCGGTGATGTGGTCGTCCACCACCACAACTTCGTCGACCAACCCGTTCCACTGCTTGGCAAACATCCCGATCGTAGCCGACCCGCAGCCGACCCGCATCAGATGTTCCTCGACCCCGTTCACCACGGGCGGGCGGCCGGCTTGCAACACCACCTCCGATCCGCCGTCGATGCTGACGGTCACCGCCTCGCGGTTGCAGAGCTTGAGGAGCGCATCGCAGGTGACGCGGCCTTCCTTCTTCGATCCGCCGGTCAGGTGATGGACACCGCCAAGCGACAGCATCTGCGAGCCATATTCGGCCGTCATCACATGGCCGATCGGTTCTCCGTCCACCCGCACGGGCGCCGCTTCCGGCCCGAGGAACCGGTCGGTGTCGATCTTCACCTTGGCGCCGCAATAGGAAAAGATCCCCTCGGTGACCACGGTGACCATGTCCACCCCGTCATGTTCCTGCGCGACGATGAAGGGCGCGGGCTTGTAATCGGGATAGGTGGTCCCGGCGCCGATGGCGGTGATGAAGGGTCGCTCGGTCCTCAGGATGTCGCCGTCCCATTCGCCGGCCTCGAGTTCGAGAAACGGCACGATCTGCCCGTCACCCTCCTTCGCGGCCTCGAGCACCGTGAAGGGGTCGAGCCGCACCAGTTCGCCACCCTCGTTGGCATAACGGTCGCAGGCCCCGGCGCGGCCTTCGGCGATATAGCACATGACCGGGCAGGCATCGCAGCGGATCTTGCCTTCCATACGCGATTCAACGACTTGGCGGACCATCTTAAACCTCACGCGCGGCGCGGATCGCCGCCAGAACCCGGTCCGGCGTCGCCGGAAGCCGCGTCACCCTTGCCCCCGTCGCATGGCGGATCGCAGAGAGGATTGCCGGCGCGGTCGGGATCAGCACGTGCTCGCCCAACCCCTTCGCACCGTAGGGCCCATGCGGATCGGCGACCTCGACGATATGCGAGGTGATCGGCGGCACGTCCCCGATCGTCGGAATGAGGTAGTCGTGCAGATTGTCGGTGCGGCCGGGAATGTATTCCTCCATCAGCGCAAGGCCGATGCCCTGGGCCACGCCACCATGGATCTGCCCCTCGACCAGCACCGGATTGATCGCTCGACCGACGTCGTGGGCCGCATGGATGCGATCAAGCGTGACCGTCCCTAGCCCAGCATCGACCGTCAGCTCCACCATCTGCGCGGTATAACCATAGACAGCGTAGGGCACGCCCTGCCCGTTCTTGTCGAGCGGCAGCGTCGGCGGGTCGTAGGTCTCGGCCGCCTCGATCGCATAGCGCCCTTCGCCCGACAGAACTGCGCGGTGTGTGGTGCCGTCGGGCGCGGTGACCGTCACCGCCCCCGGTTCCACCGCGATCTGCCCGTCCGTGGCATTGGTCCGGCGCAGCAGCTCGGCCCGGAGCGCGAGCCCGGTGAGCCGCGCCGCATTTCCCGACACGAAGGTCTGCCGCGAGGCCGAGGTCTTGCCGGCGTCCGGCGTGACATCGGTGTCCGGCCCGACGATCTCCACCTGCCGCACATCCACTCCGAGGGCTTCGGCGAAGATCTGGGCGATCACGGTATTCGCGCCCTGGCCGATATCCATCGCCCCCTGATGCAGGACGATCCGGCCATCGGCGGTGATCCCCGCCCGGATCGTCGAGGGGTTCGGCAGCGAGGTGTTCCCACAGCCATACCAGCCGCAAGCGACACCGACGCCCTTGCGAAGATCGCCGCCCTTCGCATTGAATTCACTTGTATTCTTCAGCGCCGCATCCCATGCGGAGCGAAGCGCGTCTAGGCAAGGCTTGATCCCGACCGCCCCGTCGAACACCTGTCCGGTCGCGGTCGGGATGCCGTTGTCGAGCGCGTTGAGATAGCGGAACTCCAGCCGGTCCATGCCCAGTTGGGCCGCGAGATCATCAAAGACCGCTTCCTGCGCGATGGCGGCCTGCGGCACGCCGAAGCCCCGGAACGCACCGGCCGGAACGCAATTCGTATGAACGCCCTCGGCCCGCGCGACATAATCGGCATGGGCATAGGGACCGCCCGCATGGACCGGCACCCGGTTCGCCACCGTCGGCCCCCAGGAGGAATAGGCACCAGTGTTGAACGTGCCCTCAAAGGCGAAGCCAGAAAGCCTGCCATCCTTTTTCGCACCCGCCCGCACGCGCATCAGACCCGGATGTCGCTTCGTCGTGGAGGCCATTGATTCCGAACGGGAATAGGCCACCCTGACAGGCCGCTTCAGCTTCATGGCCGCCAAGGCAACATGAGGCTGAAACGAGATGTCGAGCTTCGATCCGAACCCGCCGCCGACCGCCGTCGGCACGATGCGGATCGCCTCCAGCGGAAGGCCAAGGATCTCGGCCAGGGAATCCCGGTTCATGTGCGGCGCCTGGGTGCCGCCGTGAACCTCGACGCGCCCGTCCTTCCAGTCGGCGAACCCCGCCTCGGGTTCGATGTAGGCATGTTCGATAAACCGCGTCTCGAACGTGCCCTCGGCGGTGATGTCGGCACGGGCAATGGCGGCTTCGGCATCGCCTTTCTTGACGAAGCCGGCGCACATGACGTTCTCGGCCCGGCCGGGGTGGAATTCGGTCAGGGATTTGGCAGCCTGCGGCTCGCGCGCTGCGAGGATCGGCTCCCATGTCACTGGGAAGGCGCGTAAATCCAGCTTTGCGATCACCTCGGAGCGCCCGACGACGGCAGCCACCGCCTCTCCCCGGAAAAGCGCCTTGCCCTCCGCATAGACCGGCTGGTCGATGAAGCCGGGAATGGTGCCGAAGAGGTTCTTCCCCGGAACGTCCCGCGCGGTCAGGACCAGGTCGAGGCCCTCGGCCTGCGCATAGGCGTCGAGATCGCCGAAGGCGAAGCGGCAATGGTCCTCCGGCGCGCGGATGACCTTCAGGACGAGGGCGTCGGCCGGAGCGGCATCGTCACCGAAGACCTCGCGCCCCTCGACCTTGCGGGTGCCGTCGAGGCGGACGATGCCGGCACCGACTCCGCCGCCATCGGACACCGTGGCGGCCGCGCCCATTACCGCGTCGATGATCTTGCGGTAACCGGTGCAGCGGCAGAGAACGCCGCCGAGCGCATCCTCCACTTCAGGTTCCGTCGGCGCGGGGATGTTCCGCAGAAGTGCCACGGCGGCGACCATCATACCCGGCGTGCAGATCCCACATTGCGCCGCGCCATGGGCGAGGAACGCGGCAGAGAGTCTTGAAAACACTGGATCATTTTCGCGAATACCCGCCAGCGTCTCAACCCGGCGCCCCTCGATCCGGGCCGAAGCCGTGATGCAGGAACAGGTCGGCGCACCGTCGACAAGGACGGTACAGGCGCCGCAATCGCCCGCATCGCAGCCGACTTTGACGTCGCGACACCCCAAGTCGCGGCGCAGCACGGTCGAGAGACGCTCCAGCCCGTCGCCGTCATGCTCGACTGCCCGCCCGTTCAGGGTGAAGCTGAAACCGCTCATCGTCCCGTCCTGCATCTGTCCAGCACCCGCTTCGCCAGCGTCCCTGCGACGTCGCGCCGGTAGTCGGCCGAGCCGCGCACGTCGTCGATGGGGGTGAGCGCCGCGAAATGATCCGGCCGGACCGCCTCTCCAAGCGCCCCGGCGCGCCGTCCGACAAGGTCGCGTTCCAGCGCCGCAAGCCGCATCGGCACCGGCGAACAGGCCCCGACCGCGATGCGCGCATCCGCCACCCTGGCCCCGTCGAACCGGATCACCGCCGCGAGCGAGACGATGGAAATGACGAGGTAGGCGCGGCTTCCGAGTTTCGCGAAATCCGACCGGACCTCGCCGTCGATCCCCGGCACGAGGATCGCTGTCACCACCTCGCCGGACCTGAGGGCGGTCCTGCGCACCCCGGTCACGAAGTCCGCCAGCGGAACGACGCGGCGGCCCGCTACGGATGCCAGCTCAACCGACGCATCGAGCGCCATGAGGACAGGCACGCCATCGGCGGCGGGCGAGGCGTTGCAGATGTTTCCGGCGATCGTCCCTGTTGTCTGGATCTGCACGGAGCCGACCTGCCGCCCTGCGATCTTCAGTGCATCGAATTGTGCAGGCAGGTCGGCGCGGACAAGCTCCGCCCAAGTCACGCCCGCCCCGATCCGCCAGAGATCGCCCTCCCGCGCGATGCCGCGCAGATCCGCGACCGCGCTCAAATCCAGGACCCGCGCCGGCGCCGGGCGGTCGCCCAGGGCGGGGAAGACGTCCGTCCCCCCGGCAAGCACCGTGGCAGGCGCCTCGGCGAGATAGCCGAGCGCGTCGGAGAGGTCTCGGGGCCGGAACACCGTCATCGCATTGCCCTCAGCGCAGCCCGTCCTTGCCCTCGGCCTCTTCGTGGGTCAGGCCGCCGACGCGGGGCAACGGGCGTCCGCTATCGGTGACCGCCACCGCCACGAGGATCTCGTCGGCGCGCGGCGCGTCATTCACGCACACCTCCATCCCGTCGAAATGCGACCGGACATAGGCGGCATCCTTGTGGCCCAAGGGCACGTCCAGCGGATGCCCCATCGGCCCGCGCTTCTTGTTC
>JBNKFC010000462.1:0-18932 GCA_050289105.1 Paracoccaceae bacterium
GTTCCGGGCCGCCGCCCACCGCGTCAAGCACCGATCAATTGGTCCTTGCCGGGATTCTGCAGCGGCGCTCGGGTGACGACATCGTTTGGCGATCTCCCGATCCAGGCGCTTCGCCGCCGCGATCCGTTGCGCACCGTCCAAGGGACGCTGGCCACCGTCGAATGGGTGGATTGCATTCAACTCGACGCGGACTTTCTCGAGTCAAATCCCGATGCCCTGCCGGTCCGCATCTGCGCTGGCGCACTGGGTAACGGCCGTCCCGAACGCGACCTCCTGGTCTCTCCGCACCAGATGATCAATGTAAGTCCGAGCCAGTTCCGGCAGGATTTTCGTCGCGCCCGAGAGCTCACCGACCTTCCGGGGATCATGCGGCAGCCGGAGATGCTGCTCAGCTACCACGTCTTTCACTGTTCGGTCCCGACGGCCGTCATGGTCGAAGGAGTCTGCGTCAGCGTCAGCCCCTGACGCACGTCAGTCCTCGGTCTCAGTCTCGTCCGGAAGACCGCGAAAGCCGGTCGCCACGACGAACTTTTCCGAACTGTCCGACCGGCTGGCCGGCGGCTTGACGTTCGCGACCTTGGTGAAGGCGCGCTTCAGCAGGGCCTGCAACTCGTTCTCGGCCCCGCCGGCGAGGACCTTGGCGACAAACGTGCCGCCCTCTTCGAGAACGTCGAAGGCGAAGTGGGCCGCCGCCTCGCACAGGGCCACGATGCGCAAATGGTCCGTCCCCTTGTGGCCAGATGATGCCGCCGCCATGTCCGACATGACCACGTCGGCGCGTCCGCCCAGCCAACCCTTCACCTTCTCGTCGGCATCGTCGGCGAGAAAATCGAGCTGGTGGATCTCCGCCCCCACGATCGGCTCGACCTCCTGCAGGTCGATGCCAAGCACTCGGCCCACCTTCTTGCCAGACTTCTGGCCAAGCGCGTTGACCCGTTCCACCGCAATCTGGCACCAGCCACCGGGCGCGCAGCCGAGATCGACAACCCGCGCGCCGGGCACGAGAAAGCGGAACTTGTCGTCCAGTTCGAGGATCTTGAAGGCGGCACGGCCTCGATAGCCTTCCTTCTTCGCCCGCTGAACGTAAGGGTCGTTGAGCTGACGTTCGAGCCAAAGTGTCGAGGACAGCTTACGTCCCTTGGCGGTTTTCACCCGCACCCGGAGGTCGCGCTGCCCGCGTCCCGACGTCTTGTCAGAAGGTGTCTTCGCCATATCATTCCATGCGCGCGCGATGTGCGGCGCCCTCTCCATAATCCGGTTCCAAATACTCAAAGCCTGCCCGGGCCGCAATCGCGCGGGCGCGCTGCCGCGCTCAGAACGGGCCATCCTCCAGGACCCCGTCGGCCGACATCTGCGCGTAAAGAAGCCCCTCGCGCAGACCGCGATCGGCAACAGACAGCCGGTCGGTTGGCCAGATGCGCATCAGCGCCTGCAGGATCGCCGCGCCGGACATGATCAGCGAATGGCGATCGCGACCGATGCGCGGATCGTTCCGCCGACCGGCCGGCCCCATGCTGAGATATTCGCGGATCACCTTGTCGATCTGGTCCGAGGTCATCCGCAGGCCGTCGACCTTCGTCCGGTCGTAGCGCTTGAGCCCGAGGTGGCTCGCCGCGACCGTGGTCACGGTGCCCGACGTGCCGATGATCTGGAACCCTTCGCGCGGCTGCGAGGCATTGTAGGGCGAGAAATCGGCAAGGTTCTCTTCGAAGAACCAGCTCATCAGCGCGAACCGCGCCGCGTCGTCCTCGACATCCGAGAACTGATCCTTCAGCGTCGCAACGCCCAGGGGCACGGAGATCCAGTCGACGACCTTGGCCGCCGGAAACGGGCTTTCGGGCGGGTGAAAGCCCGCGTGAAGGCGCATGATCGCGCGCGGACGGTCCGAGCGCGGCACGGCGGAAAGATCGATCCAGACAAGCTCAGTCGACCCGCCGCCGATATCGACCACCAGAAGCTGCTCGGTCTTGGTCGAAACGAGCGGCGCGCAGGAAACCACGGCCAGCCGCGCCTCTTCCTCAGGCTGGATGATCTCAAGCGGCAGGCCGGTTTCCCGCGTCACGAAGCGCAGGAATTCAGCGGCATTCGTCGCCCGCCGGCAGGCTTCGGTCGCGACGAGCCGCATCCGCTTCACCTCGTGCTGCTCGATCTTCCGGCGGCAGATCTGCAACGCCTGAACCGTGCGCGCCATCGACGACCGGTTGAGCCGCCCGGATGCTTCAAGCCCGTGACCGAGTTGCACCGATTTGGAAAAGCTGTCCACGACATGAAACTGACTGCCCTTCGGCTGGGCAATCAGCATGCGACAACTGTTTGTCCCCAAGTCCAGCGCCGCGTAGAGCTGCGCAGGATCGGGTCTTGGGGTGCCGGGCGGCTCTACCGATCTCGGGAACGCGCCCGCACCTCCGGGACGCCTGGGCGCCATCGGTGCGCCCTCCTATATGCTGTTGCATCCAATCTAGTCGCGTGTCGGCATTGGTGCAAGCGACGCCGCGCAGGTTCCACAGGTTTCCTGATCGGGCGCGCCGGCGCTCATGATGGTCATGAGGATTTTTCGCAATGCAAGGGAGCGGCAACTGTGGCCTCGATAGCGCGGGCGGGCTATCCATGACCTGCACGTCGCTCTGGTCGCGCACAATGTCGAAAACCGTCATCGCCCGTCGCGAAACGAAGAGTAATGAGGGCGCCAGACAAGAGGAATCGTCATGGCAGAAGTCACAATCGTCTACTGGCGCGACATCCCGGCCCAGGTCATCGTGGGCAAGGGGCGCCGGGGCGTGAAACGACCGCTCCCTGAGCGGTTCGAGCAGGCGATCGACCGCTGCGCCATGAAGATTGGCGCGGCCGGGACCGATGCCTATCTTGCGGAGTGGCGCAAGGCGTCCCCGGTCGAAGTGCCGGGCGAAGATGCCGAGGTCGCCACCGCAGAGGCAACGCGGATCGACGCGGAATACGACAACGAGCGCCTCAAAACGCTCATCGCAAATGATGGCTGGGCGTGACACTCGCTCGATTTTGGAGGACGGCAATGGCTCTTCTGAACTTCCGCCGCAAGGAAACCCTGGCTCCGGCAGGCACGCCGGCCGAGGTCGAGGCCTTTCTGAAAGGTTACTCGATCGAGGTGATGCCGCGCACCGCCGAAAAGGTCGAGAGCTTCCGTGACCTCCTGCCCGCCGGCACCCGGGTCTACATCGCCCATATCGACGGCACCCCGATCGAGGACATGGTGGCGACGGCGAAGCGGCTCCATGCCGAAGGCTTCCCCGTCATGCCGCATTTCCCGGCGCGCATCATCAAGGACAAGGCAACGCTCGGCGACTGGATCGCCCGCTATCAGGGCGAGGCCGACGTGAAGCAGGGCCTCATTCTCGCGGGTGGCGTTGCCGATCCCGTGGGCGAGTTCTACTCCTCGATGCAACTTCTCGACACCGGCCTCTTCGGCGGGTTCGAGCGTCTTCATGTCGCCGGCCACCCCGAGGGCAACCGCGACATCGACCCCGACGGTTCGGACACGATGGTGATGGAAGCGGCGCGCTGGAAACAGGCCTTCGCCAACCGCACCGACGCCAAGATGGCGATGGCCACCCAGTTCTGCTTCGAGGCGAAGCCGGTCATCGACTGGGTCAACCGGCTGAACGCCGAAGGCGTGAAGCTGCCCGTCCATATCGGTGTCGCCGGCCCGGCGAAGCTCCAAACACTGATCAAGTTCGCCATCGCCTGCGGCGTTGGCCCGTCGCTCAAGGTTCTGCAGAAGCGGGCGATGGACGTGACCAAGCTTCTCCTTCCCTACGAGCCCACCGAATTTGTCTCCGAACTGGCCGCCCACAAGGCCGCCAACCCCGATTTCGGCATCGAATCCGTGCATTTCTTCCCGCTCGGCGGGATCAAGACCAACGCCACCTGGGCCATCGAAAACGGCGGCGCTTCGGCCGTTCCGGCCGCCCAAAGCTGAGAGATAAGGTAAAGCATGACCCGCACCGTCCTTGAATCGAAAAGTAAAACCGTCGTCATCGGCTTCGACGAGCCCTTCTGCGTCATCGGCGAGCGGATCAACCCCACCGGCCGCAAGAAACTCGCGGCAGAGCTCGAGGCCGGGAATTTCTCCACGGTCGAGAAGGACGCGCTTGAGCAGGTCGCCTGCGGCGCGATGGTTCTCGATGTGAACGCGGGCGTTGTCTACAACTCCAACCCGAACCCGAACGAGACCGAACCGCCGCTGATGACGAAGATGATCCAGCTCGTTCAGGGTCTCGTCGACGTGCCGCTCTGCATCGACAGCTCGGTCCCCGGCGCCCTGAAGGCCGGGCTTGAGGCAGCCGAGGGCCGGCCGCTCCTGAACTCCGTCACCGGCGAGGAGGACCGCCTGGAACTCGTCCTGCCGCTGGTGAAGAAGTACAACGTGCCGGTCGTGGCGATCTCCAACGACGACACAGGGATTTCCGAAGATCCCGACGTCCGCTTCGAAGTGGCCAAGAAGATCGTCCAGCGCGCCGCCGATTTCGGCATCCCCGCGCATGACATCGTCGTCGACCCCCTCGTCATGCCGGTTGGCGCAATGGCGACCGCCGGCCGTCAGGTCTTCGCGCTGGTGAAGCGGCTGCGCGAAGAGCTCGGCGTCAACACGACCTGCGGCGCCTCAAATATCTCCTTCGGCCTGCCGAACCGTCACGGAATCAACGCCGCCTTCCTGCCGATGGCAATTGGCGCCGGCATGACGTCGGCGATCATGAACCCGGTCCGCCAGGTGGAGATGGAGGCGATCCGCGCCGCCAACTTCCTGATGAGCCACGATGCCAATGGCGGCGAGTGGATCCGCTTCGCCAAGGTTCTGGAAGCGGTCGAGGGCGGCATGAGCTTCTCGGAAGCCTCGGCCAGCCAAACCAGCGCGGCGTCGGGCCGCCGTGGCGGTCGCCGCGCCCGCGGCTGATTGGCAAGAGCCAAAGGCAAGACACAGAAAACCCCGCGTCTCGCGGGGTTTTTCTTTGCTGTCTCACGAAACCGCGCCGATCAGCTTTGAGCCCTTGGTTGACAATTGCCATTCACCAGTCTCGAGTAACCCAATCGGAGATCAAGAGGTCTCGCAGATGGACTATTCAACATTCAGAGAGAGCGAGCGTGCCGGTTGGACCGAAAGGGCAGCGGTCTATCGAGACGCGACAGCGCGTGCCACTCTTCAAACCATACCCGCGCTCCTTTCGCACGCCCGGCTGTTTCACGGGGCGAGGGTGTTGGACGCCGGATGCGGACCGGGCTATGTGGCCGCCTGTGCAAGCCTGCTTGGAGCCAAGGCCGAGGGAATTGATTTCTCGCAAGGTATGGTGGACGAGGCGCGAAAGCAGTTTCCTCACATAACCTTCAATCTCGGCGATGTTGAGAAAATGCCGGTTGCCAACCGAACGTTTGACGCGGTTCTGAGCAATATCGTCCTGTTCCATGTCACTGATCCCGCCCTTGCGATGTCAGAGGCTTTTCGGGTTTTGAAGACCGGCGGCAGGTTTGTTTTCAGCCAGTGGCTTGGGCCCGATGCGTCAGAGTGCTATCGCCTGTTGTTCAGTGTACTCGGGCGGCACGCGGACATGACGCGGGCCGACCCTGCGCCCAACGCATATGTCCTTTCTGACAAGGATCAGGTTACCGACATGATGCAAAAGGTGGGTTTTCGCAGTGTCAGATTTGAAACCGTGGAAAACGTCCTTCATGCTCCCGGCCCAAGTTTCTTCGACTTTTTCATGAAATTCGGTGTCCGAGTGCCGCTCATCCTCCAACGGCAAGATGAGAACATCCAGAATGTCATCCGCAAAGAGATCGATGATCTTGCGTCTGAATACCTGGCAGGTGACGGTTACAGGATACCCATGCCAAGCATTGTCTTCTCAGGTGAAGTCACCTGAACGGCGGCCTTGTCCCACGTTCGGACCAACGCGGACTTGCGACATGGCCACTCCCACGGCCGCCCATCGAGATCCGTGCGGACGGCGCCCGACCGATCCTGCAATTCCGCGCCCTCAGATCGGCCCGTAAAGCCGCTTCGCCTGAGAGAACGACAAGAGCCGCCGCTCGCGCGCATCCCAGAGGTGCAGTTTCGCGCATTCGAAGCTTTCGCGGAGCGTCATCCGTTGCACCTGCGCGAGGTCGCTGTGATCGCGCAGCACCTCGGTCAGCCGGTAGAACGGGATACGGCTGTACAGGTGATGGACGTGATGGATGCCGATATTCGCGGTCATCCAGCGCAGAACGCCGGGAAGGACGTAGTGCGAGCTGCCGTGTAGCGCCGCGTCGTGCAGGTCCCAATCGGTATCCTTGTCCCAGTAGGCTTCCTCGAACTGGTGCTGGATGTAGAACAGCCAGACCCCAGCCGCGCCCGCAAGAATCGAGGTCGGCAGGAACACCATCAGGACAGGCATCAACCCGCCGAACCAGATGATCACGGCCAGCGCCGCGGCGATCGCCACATTGGTCGCCATCGCGCTCGTCCAGTAGCGGGCGCCGGAGCGCATCAACCCGATCGGCAGCCGGTTTTGCAGAAGAAACAAGTAGCTGGGCCCTAGGCCGAAGAGGACAAGCGGGTGCCGGTAGAGCCGGTAGCGGAACCGCCCGAAGGGCGTCAGCGCGCGGTATTCCTCGACCGTCAGCGTCGTCACGTCGCCCATGCCGCGCTTGTCGAGGTTGCCGGCCGAGGCGTGATGCTCGGAATGCGTCCGCCGCCAGACGTCGTAGGGGGTCAGCGTCAGCACGCCCAGCGCCCGTCCGACCCAGTCACTCAGCGTCCGGTTCCGGAAGAAGGCACCGTGGCCGCAATCGTGCTGGATCGCGAAGATCCGCACCAGAAAGCCGGCATTCACGGCCGCAAGACCGATGGCGAGCCAGACGCTGACCGACAGCGCCCACCAGGCCAGCGCCCAGAGCAGGAAAAACGGAACCAGCGTAACCCCGAGTTCAAAGACGCTGCGTCCGGTCCGCGGTTCTCGGTATTGCGACAGGACTTTGACCCAGCGCCGGGCGGGTTGCTGGGAGAGGGCCGCACGATTCCGTGCCGATTCTTGATTTCTCACGTCTGGGAAGCTCCTGCCTGACGGATTGTCCGATATACTAAAGACAGGATTTGGCAAGCCCGCGTAATATTCGGGTCCGCGCAGGGGGAATTTGGCGAACCTCAAGCCCGGTGAAGACATGCATGGTCCCGAGGTCCGGATCGACAACCGCATGATCGCTGACCCACCCGCCCATCGTCAGGTAGGTTCTGAGAAGCGGCGGCAATCCCCGCAGTGCCTGCCGCCGGTCCGGGATCCGGCCGCGCAGCCGCGCCGAAAATCGAAAGACCCGCTTCGCCTTCACCTTCGGCAGCCAACGCTTCGGCGCAAGATGCCGGGCGCGCAGCATCGCGAAGGCGTCGAGATAGGCTTCGGCGATGGTGCCCGTGAAGGACGAACACCCAAAGAGCATCTCGACCCCCTCTTCGTCCACGTAGCGGGTCATCGCCCCCCAAGCCACGCGCAGGATATCCGGGTCGTGCCAGTCCGGATCGATGCAAAACCGCCCCATCTCCGCCATCCGGCCGCGATAGGAGGCAAGGGCCGAAAGCTCGTAATACTGCGCCGAATAGCTGCGCCCGATCTCGCTTCCGTCCATCAGCGGAAGCAGCCGGAAGGCCGCAACGAGGGTCCCGCTGCGAAGCTCCTCCACAAGGATGTGGCGACAGATCGGGTCGAAATCGTCCTCGTCGATCCCGCCGGCCTCGCCCAGCCCCCGCGCCGTCCGGAACGTTCGCCAGCGCAGCCTCTGGGCGCGCTGCACGTCCGCATCCGTCTCGGCGAAGCGCGCTTCGTACCGACCTGCCCTGAATGCCCGCATCTTGCGCCTTCTCCGGCTTGGCGGCGGCGGTTTCGCCCCCTACATTCTGCTCAGGCGGCATTCTATCCGAATTGGATACCGAAACGACAAGGAAATGAGGGCTCGGCATGGCGGCGAAGATCCAGAAAACCGACGAGGAATGGCAGTCGCAACTTTCGGACCTTGCCTACAAGGTCACCCGCAAGCACGCGACCGAACGCGCGTTCACACACGACGATTTCCCGAAGGGCCCGGCGACCTTTCACTGCGTCTGCTGCGGAGCGCCACTTTTCGACGCGGATGCCAAGTTCGATTCAGGCACGGGTTGGCCCAGCTTCTACCGGCCGATGGACGCCGACGCGATTGGCGAGACCGAGGATCGGAGCTGGTTCATGCGTCGGACCGAGGTCCATTGCGCGGCCTGTGATGCCCATCTCGGTCATGTCTTTCCCGACGGACCGAAGCCGACGGGCTTGCGCTATTGCATCAACGGCGTCGCGCTGACCCATCGGCCCAAGACCTAGGCGGGCGTCAGTTGTTTTGGTTCAGAACCTGAGCGGCGTTGAGGTTTCCAATGTTTCCAAGAAGTTGGCGCAGGAAGCTCAGACCCTTGATATTGCTGTCAGTCACGCGGCGCGAGATGACCACGGCCTGACCATTTTCAAGTCCGAAGCGTTCGACGTTCTCGACGGTGCCGCCGTCGTCGAAGGTGATCGCGACGACCTGGCGGTCGATTTCCTCGGGCTCGCGCGGACCGACGAGGCGGAAGCGGCTTCCGACATAGTACCAGGCGCCCCCGGTCAGCAGACCCGTCGAGGACGGCCGGCCGACGGCCTGCGCGACATCCTCCCGCGTCGATTCCCCGACCACGACCTTCTCGAGTTCCTCATCCCGCGGGATATAGCCATGGTTCTGGTAAAGTGCGGTGCAGGCGGCAAGCGCCACGAGCATCAGCGCGACCGCGCCGCGCCTTACCCCGAAACCGAGCCTGCCCATGCCACCCTCTTGCCTTGCCGCCTCAAGCCTTCTATCCGGCTTACAACATGCCGGGGCTGTCCTTCAAGGACGAAGCCGCCGCGCCGATCCGGTCACCTCAGCAAGAGCCCTCAGATGACGTCCGATCCCCTGCCCTTCTCCCACCCCTTCCGCGTTCCCGATCTCGCCGCGCGCAAACCGACGCGCTTCGACATCCGCCCCGACGCGGCGGCAAAGGCTCGGATCGCTGCCGCACTCGACATCCCGGCGGTCGAGACCGCCCACATTCAGGGAGAACTGCGCTCTGCCGGCAAGCGCGACTGGGTTCTGGAGGCACGGCTTGATGCGACGGTCACCCAGACCTGCGTCGTCACCCTCGCCCCGGTCACGACGCGCATCGAGGAGGCAGTGGTGCGCCGCTACCTGGCGGACATGCCCGAGCCGCAGGGCGACGAGGTCGAGATGCCCGAGGATGACAGTGCCGAACCCTTGGGCGACATCATCGACGTGGGTGCGGTGCTGGTGGAGGCGCTGGCGCTCGCGCTGCCGCCCTACCCGCGCGTCGAGGGCGCGGAGCTTGGCTCGATCAGCGCCACCGCCCCCGGCGCAGAGCCCCTTGGTGACGAGGTGACGCGGCCGTTTGCCGGGCTCGCTGATCTCATGAAAAAGAGCGACGAGAGCGAATGATTCCGGCGGCAACGGATCGTGCGCGGGCGGCGCCAGAAAAGACTTGCGCCCGCGCGGAATCGCAGTATGTTCCCGGCCTCGCTTGAACGTTGGGTTCGCACCCGGTCGCACGTGGCCGCCTCGTGACGAAACCCCAGGAAATCCGGGCCAAGGCCCCAAATAACCCGAGGTTGAGACATGGCTGTCCCTCAGAACCGGACCACGCGGTCCCGCCGCAACATGCGCCGCGCCCACGATGCTCTGGTCGCTGCGAATCCGAACGAATGCCCGAACTGTGGCGAACTGAAGCGTCCGCATCACGTCTGCGGCGCCTGCGGTCACTATAACGACCGCGAAGTGGTCGCCCAGACCGCCGAAGTCGACCTGGACGAAGACGCGGCGTAAGGCCGCGTCCGAACGGCCGGCGCCATGCCGTCATCGAACGCCATGCAGCCCGAGGCCCCCGGACACGGGACCTCGGGCCGTATCGTCATTTCCGTCGATGCGATGGGCGGCGACCGCGGGCCTTCGGCCGTGGTTGCGGGCATGGCCGAATCCGCCGCGAAGAACCCGGAGATCGAGTTCATCGTTCACGGCCCCGAGGAAGAGCTGTCGCGTCTCGTCGGCAAGCGCCCTGAACTGGCTGGCCGCTGCACCATCCGCCATGCGGCGGGCGTCGTCACCATGGACGACAAGCCCGGCCAGGTGATGCGCCACGGCGAGGGCACCTCGATGTGGTCGGCGATCGAGAGCGTGCGCAATCACGAAGCGACGGTGGCGGTGAGTTGCGGCAATACCGGCGCGCTCATGGCGTTGTCCGTGATCCGCCTCCGGAAGCTGCCCGGCGTCAACCGGCCCGCAATCGCCTGCCTGTGGCCGTCGCGCAATCCCGGCGGGTTCAACCTGATGCTCGACGTCGGCGCCGACATCAAGGCCGACGCGCCCGATCTCCTGCAATATGCGCTGATGGGCGCCTCCTATGCCCGCAACGGCCTGGGCGTGCAACGGCCCCGGATCGGCCTACTCAACGTCGGCACCGAAGAGCACAAGGGCCGGGCCGAACTGAAACAGGCGCAAGAACTGATCACGGCGGCGACCGAAACCGGCAGCTTCGATTATGTCGGCTTCGTCGAGGGTGGCGATCTTCCCTCGGACCGCGTCGACGTGATCGTGACCGACGGCTTTACCGGCAATATTGCGCTGAAGACCGGCGAAGGCACCGCAAAGCTTGTCGGCGACTTCCTGAAGGAAGCCTTCAATGCGGGTCTCCTGTCGCGCTTCGCAGCGCTCCTCGCCCTTGGCTCCCTCAAACGGTTGCGGGCGCGGATCGACCCAAGGCGCCAGAATGGCGGCGTCTTTCTGGGGCTGAACGGTACGATCGTCAAATCGCACGGCTCCGCCGATGCGACCGGCGTATCCGCCGCGATCAAGCTTGCCTTCCGGCTCGCGAAATCCGGATTTCAGGAGCGGCTCGCGGCACGGGTTGCCTCTGCCGCACTTGCGGGGCAGGATGCCGCCGAAACTGGCGCAGCGAGCGAGACACTTTCATGACAATCCGTGCCGTGGTCCGGGGCGTCGGGCACTATCTGCCCGAGCGCATCGTCCCGAATGCCGAGTTCGAGGCGCGGGTCGACACGACCGACGAATGGATTCGCACCCGCACCGGGATCGAACAGCGCCACTTTGCCGCCGAAGGCGAAACCACGTCCGATCTCGGCGCCAAGGCAGCGGAAGCTGCGCTCGCCGATGCGGGGCTCAAGGCGGACGATCTTGACGCGATCATTCTCGCGACCTCCACCGCGGACCTGACGTTTCCCTCTGCGGCGACGATGATCCAGGCGAAGATCGGCATGACGAACGGCTTTGCCTTCGATGTGCAGGCGGTCTGCGCTGGCTTCGTCTTCGCGCTGGCCAATGCGAACGCGCTGATCCTGTCCGGCCAGGCAAAGCGCATCCTCGTCATCGGGGCGGAAACCTTCAGTCGCATTCTCGACTTCAGCGACCGCGCGACCTGCGTTCTCTTCGGCGACGGCGCCGGTGCGGTTGTGCTGGAGGCTGCGACGGGCACGGGCACCCCGGCAGATCGCGGCATCCTCGCCACCGACCTGCACAGCGACGGCAGCCACATGGAGCTTCTCTACGTCGATGGTGGGGTCTCCACCACCGGCACCTCGGGCCATGTCCGCATGCAGGGCAACCAGGTCTTCCGCCACGCGGTCGAGAAGCTTGCGCAGACCGCCCATGCCGCGCTCGACAAGGCAGGGCTGACCGGCGGCGATGTCGATTGGATCGTGCCGCATCAGGCGAATCTGCGGATCATCAGCGCCACGGCCAACCGGATGCAGGTGCCGATGGAGCGCGTTGTGGTCACCGTGCAGGATCACGGCAACACGTCGGCCGCATCGATTCCCCTTGCGCTCTCGGTCGGCAAGCAGCGCGGGCAGATCAAGACGGGCGATCTTCTGGTCACCGAGGCGATCGGCGGTGGTCTGAGTTGGGGCGCAGTCGTTCTGAGGTGGTGAAAACCCGCTTGAAAGCCCTTCCCCAAGCCATTGATATTGACTCGGAAATTTAATCCGCCCATCCTCCCCGAAACAGCACGGGGGACGAGATGAGCGAAAAAACCTTGACGCGCATGGATCTGAGCGAGGCCGTGTTTCGCGAAGTGGGCCTTTCCCGCAATGAATCCGCGCAGTTGGTCGAAAGCGTGCTTCAGCACATGTCGGATGCGCTGGTCTCGGGCGAGACGGTGAAAATCTCCTCCTTCGGCACGTTTTCGGTGCGCGACAAGGCCGCCCGCGTCGGCCGCAACCCCAAGACCGGGGACGAAGTGCCGATCCATCCGCGCCGGGTTCTGACCTTCCGGCCCTCGCATCTCATGAAAGACCGCGTTGCGGCTGGAAACAGAGGCTGAGGCAGGGCGAGATGGAGAAATCGGCCGAGGCCTTTCGCACAATCAGCGAAGTCGCCGACCTCCTGGACACGCCCGCGCATGTCCTGCGGTTCTGGGAAAGTCGATTCTCCCAGGTGAAACCGGTCAAGCGCGCCGGTGGGCGCCGGTATTACCGCCCTGCCGATCTCGCCCTTCTGGGAGGGATCAAGAAGCTTCTCAAGGACGACGGGCTGACGATCCGGGGGGTTCAGAAGATCCTCAAGGAACACGGCGTGCGCCATGTGGCGTCGCTGTCCACCGTCGATCTCGGCGGCGACGTTACCGCGCAGGCTCAGTCCGCTCCAACGATTGCGCCATCGACCGACCCGGCCGCAACTGTTGCGAGCGCGCAGAAGCCGGAGGCGCGCACGTGGCCGCCATCGCCCGATCCGGACACGGCCGCCGAGGGCGACGATCTCCTGCCTGATCCCGACGACAAGACGGAAGCCGCTCCATCCCCTGTGACCTCGCCCTTTTCGCGCTCGGCGGTCTCGCCTGGCGCCGAACGTCGGGCCGAGCTTGGATCGCAGCGACGGGCGCCGGAAGCACCGATGCAGGTCGACGTTCCGACGCTTCCCCGCGGCGAGGCCGACAACGTTCGGCTTCTTGGCGAGCCGCAGGTGGCCAGAACCGAACCGGTAGCCGCCGCAGCGGCTACCGCGCACGACAGCAATCCGCCGGCCGCCGCGATGCTGCGCGCCATGGACGCGCTTCGGGCACGCGACAAGAAATCGGAGCTGATGTCAGTCTATCTGCGCCTTGTCGATCTCAGGGAACGTCTGGCGCAACATGACCGGTCCGCGCAAAAGTAGCGCCGGCACTCGTGACCCGTCTTTTCCCCCTTCCGCAGATGCGTTTTGACGCTTGCCCCCGCCCCGCCGTTCGGCCTATACCGCGCAGCGTCGGGCCGTGGCGCAGCCTGGTTAGCGCGTCCGTCTGGGGGGCGGAAGGTCGTGAGTTCGAATCTCACCGGCCCGACCATCACCGAAACGCCCATCCCGTCCACGGGGTGGGCGTTCGCATTCCGGGAGGGAACGCATGACGGGGACCGGAGTGCTGGCAGACGGCGCCATTCGCGCGATGATCGCCTCCGGCGCCATTTCCGCCGCGCCGGCCGTGACCGATGCCCAGGTCCAACCCGCCAGCCTCGATCTGCGCCTTGGCACCGTCGCCTACCGGGTTCGCGCCTCTTTCCTTGCCGGAAAGGGCCGTACGGTCGAAGAGCGGATCGCCGAATTCGAGATGCACCGGGTCGATCTCAGACAGGGCGCGGTGCTGGAAAAGGGCTGCGTCTACGTCGTGCCGTTGATGGAACGGCTCGCTCTGCCGCAAGGACTCACGGCGGTTGCCAATGCGAAAAGTTCCACCGGCCGGCTGGACCTGTTGACGCGCACGATCACCGATGGCGGCGAGGAGTTCGACCGCATCCCCGAAGGCTATGCGGGCCCGCTTTTCGCCGAGATCTGCCCCCGCTCCTTCTCGGTCCTCGTCCGGCCGGGAATGCGGCTCAACCAGATCCGCTTTCGCCACGGTCAGGCGGTCCTCAGCGATGCCGAACTCGAAGCCCTTCATCGGCGCGACAAGCTCGTCTCTGGCACCGCGCTGATCTCCGAAGGTCTTGGCTTTTCGGTCGACCTGAAGCCGGCGGAGGGCGACCTTGTCGGCTACCGGGCCAAGCCGCACACGGGGGTGATCGACCTCGACCTCATCGGGCACTACGCACCCGCGGATTTCTGGGAGGAAGTGCGGACCAATGACGCCCGGATCATCCTCGACCCTGGCGCTTTCTACATCCTTGTCAGCCGCGAGGCCGTGACGATCCCGCCCGACTACGCCGCCGAGATGGCGCCGTATCTCGCGATGGTCGGCGAGTTCCGCGTGCACTATGCGGGCTTCTTCGATCCCGGCTTCGGCTGGGCCGAAGCGGGTGGAGCCGGATCCCGCGGCGTGCTGGAGGTACGCTGCCACGAAGCTCCCTTCGTCCTGGAACACGGCCAGGTCGTGGGCCGGCTGGTCTACGAACGGATGGCCGCGCGCCCTGACCGCATGTACGGCGCGGGCATCGCCTCGAACTATCAAGGCCAGGGGCTGAAGCTCTCAAAGCACTTCCGCGCGGGCTGAGGCTCAGGGCAGGCCGGGGACCCTTACCGGGTGATCAGGGGTCATCCCTTCGATAAGGGGCGCGTCATGCTGGGCTCCGTACGACCCCCAGCAATAGACCTCCCCCGCGTCGACCGCGCAGGTGAAGGCATCCGCCATCGCCACTGCGGTGGCTTCGGAAAACCAGTCCAGCCGCGTGGGCAGCCGCGACTGCGCGCCTTCGAAGCCATCTTCACCCCAACAGACGACGACGCCGTCTTCGACGGCACAGGCTCCGAAGTAGGTCGTATCAAGATCCGTGGCGTCACGGATGCCATCGACCTCGGCTATTCCGGCATAGCTGCCAAGCCGCGGAGTCTTCGTTCCAAGTTGCCCCATGATGTTTGAGCCCCAGCATGTCACCTGCCCGTCAGTCCGGATGCCGCAGGCAAAGTTCCGCCCGTTCGAAACCGTGGACATCAGGCCGAAATACTCCTTCTTCAGAAGCAACGGCTCGTTGGATTCGAAAATGAACTCCCGCCCTACCCCGAACATGGTCGGATTGTCCGTTCCCCAGCACAGAAGCTCAAATGTCCAAGACACAGCGCAGGTGTTGTTCACACCGGCCGAAACCGACTTTATGTTCCTGATGTAGGGCACGCGCTTCGGCTCGGCCACCGGGTCGTTGTGACCGCAGCCCACTTCACCGCAGGGGTTATCCCCCCAACACCACAGCTCGCTATTGTCGCCAATCGCACAGAAGTGGCTGTAGCCGGCATCGACCGCGACGACGGGTGGCAAACCCTCAACAAGAAACGGCTTCGCGGAAGCAATCAGGCGGTCTTCGCGGATCGACCGCTGTACGTCAATCCCCCAGCACCAAAGGCGACTTTCGCGGTCGACAGCGCAAGCGCCCAGCCGTCCAACCGCGATCGCGGTCGCAGGGGGCAGTCCTTCGACCTTACGGGCGACCAAGGGAAGTTCGAGCCCGGATCCGGGCAGAGAACCGAAGCAATACACTGCTCCGTCGCGGTAGAGGGCGCAGGCCAGACCATCCGATGCGGCGATGTCGATCGTCTCTGCCGCATGAAGCGGCGCGGTCCAGACAAGGAGCAGGAATGCGAACAACGCGCGCATCGTGTATCCTTTCGTGCGACGCCAAAAGAGTACGCCACGACGCAACGAAATTCATTGACCGGGATCAGACGGCGCCTGGGCTGCACAATCCTCGAACAGGTCGCTCTACTCCTCGCCTTCGACTTTGCCCCCTTCATCGTACTTGACGAGGAACGGCATCGGGCGGTTGTCCAAGAGCCGTGTTTAGCGGAGCAACGCCCTCTATCGCCCGAGACGCCGGGTGATCTTCGCCGCCTGACGGGCCCGCTTCGCCACGGCCCGCGCATCCTTCGACTGGCCGCGATCACCGCCCGCGGCGCCCGCCCGAGGCTTGCCCTTGCGGCTGGCATAGTCGATGCCCTTGTTGATCCCCATATTGATCAGTCGGCGTGTCACGGTGCGAATGACCATGTTGACAAGCTGATTGAGGTTCACGGTTCAATCCCCTCTTAATCCTCGAAAAGTTCGCTTTGACCGACCTGTTCCTCGGTCTCGTCGTCGGGCAAGGCCGTGCCACCCGGCAACGGCCGGTTATCGAGAAGGCCCGCCGCGCGAAGCTCCTTGAGGCCCGGCAGGTCACGCGCGGATTCCAGTCCGAAATGGTCGAGGAAGGATTGCGTGACCACATAGGTCACCGGCCGCCCTGGCGTCATCCGCCGGCGGCCGAAGCGGATCCATTCCAGTTCCAGAAGCTGATCGACCGTGCCCCGGCTGACCGCGACGCCCCGGATCTCCTCGATCTCCGCCCGCGTCGCGGGCTGGTGATAGGCGATGATCGCCAGCGTCTCGATCGCGGCGCGGGAAAGCTTGCGGGTCTCGACCGTTTCCTTCTGCATGAGAAAGCCGAGATCGGGCGCCGTGCGCATCGCCCAGGCGTCACCGACCTTCACCACCCGCACCCCGCGCCCCTCGTAGCGCTTGCGCAGGTGGACCAAGGCCTCGGCAGGGTCCGCGCCATGCGGCATCCGGGCCTCAAGCTCGGCCACCGTCACGGGATCGGCGGAGGCGAAGAGAATGGCTTCCACCATCCGCTCCTGCTCGGCGATGGGCGGCGCCTCGAAGAGACTCTTTTCAGGGGCGCTCGTCTCGGTCACGTTTCTTTCCGTCTGATGGCGATGGGGGCGAAGGTTTCCGCCTGTCTCAACTCGATCCGTCCCTGTTTGGCAAGCTCCAGCGATGCCGCGAAGGTCGCCGCCGTGGCTGACCGGCGGCGGGCGGGGTCGCTGGACCAGCCCTCGGGGAGGTAGGACGAAAGGTCCGTCCAATCCCCGGCAAAACCTATGAGCCCCCGCATCCGCTCCAACGCCTGCTCCATCGTGAAGACATGCTCACGGTCCATCGCATAGGGGCGGAACTCGTCATGGGTGCGGATGCGCGCATAGGCCTGCATCAGATCGAGCAGCGTCGCGGTATACTGGATCTTGCGCAGCCGCGTGACATCTTCGGGGATGCCGCGCACGAAGAAATCGCGCCCTTTCTGGTCGCGCGCCATGAGCCGCGCCGCAGATTCGCGCATCGCCTGGAGCCGTTCGAGCTGGAACGCCAGATGCGCGGCCAGTTCTTCGCCGGACGGGCCTTCGTCCGACGGATCGGGTGGCAGAAGCAGGCGCGACTTCAGAAAAGCTAGCCAGGCGGCCATGACCAGGTAGTCTGCCGCAAGCTCGATGCGCAAAACTTTGGCCTGATTGACAAATTTCAGATATTGCTCCGCCAGTTGCAGGACCGATATCTTGCGCAAGTCGACCTTCTGAGTCTGCGACAGCGTCAAGAGCAGGTCGAGCGGACCTTCGAAGCCATCGACATCGACGATCAGCGCCTCCGCCGCGAGGCGGTCGCTGACCGTGACCCTGTCGTCCTCGAAGCCCTCCGGCTCAGCCATGCACCCGTCCCTTCAGAAGCGCCTCAAATTCGGCCTCCAGAAGGGCGGTGTCAATGGCCTCGGGCGCGGAGCGGCGAGCCAGCGCCGCTGCGGCGCGGGCTGCCCCGGCGGGGCTAAGACGGCCGGCAGCCGCGACAACGGCCTCCATCTCGGCCCGCTTGCCATTGCAATGCAGGGCAATATCGCACCCCGCCGCGATGGCCGCGCCGGCACGGTCGCCGATCGTGCCGGAAAGCGCCTCCATCGACAGGTCGTCGCTGACGAGAAGTCCGCCGAACCCGATCCGGCCACGGATTAGGGCGATCACATCGCGAGACGACGTGGCTGGATGATCGGGATCGACTGCGTCGAAGACGATATGGGCACTCATCGCCATCGGCAGGTCGGCTAGCGCCGCGAACGGGGCGAAATCGGTGGCCAGCAGGTCTTCCAGTGACGCCGAGACACGCGGCAGGTGCAAATGGCTGTCGACGACAGCCCGGCCATGGCCGGGGATATGCTTGACCACCGGAAGGACGCCCCCTGCCAGCAAGCCGTCGGCCGCGGCGCGGGCCGCACGGGTCACGGTCTCCGCATCCACGCCGAAGCAGCGGTTGCGCAGGAAGGGATGGGTGTCCTTGCCGGCGATATCGGCCGACGGCGCGCAATCGGCGTCGATGCCCACGGCGCGCAACTCGGCCGCGATCAGCCGGTAGCGCAGCCAGAGCGCGCGCTCCATCCGATCCGGCGCCGTGGCCGAGACCTGATCCAGCGGCGGAAGCCATTCGCGCCAATGGGGCGCGCGCAGGCGTTGCACCCGCCCGCCTTCCTGATCCACCAGCACCGGCGCGTCGCGGCCGACGCTGGCCCTCAGGTCCGCGGTCAGGCGCGCCAGCTGTCCTGGCGTTTCCACATTCCGGGCGAAGAGAATGAACCCCCACGGGTCGGCCTCTCGAAAGAATGCCGCTTCGTCCCTGGACAGGGTGGGACCTTCGCAACCGAGGATCGTGGCCGAGACCGGCAGGGCCATCAGCGCACCACGGCGGGCACGCATTCGGCGTTTTCGGCCTTGAGGGCGGCGCAGAAACGGCGGGCGTCGTCGAGATCGTCGAACCCCTCGACCCGCAGGCGGTAGAAAGTCTCTCCGCCACTGGTCGCCGGTTCGATCACACGCCGCTTGCCGTCGAGAAGGGCACCGACTCGTGCGGCGGTCTTGTCCCATTCGAGCCGGGCCTGCGCCTCGTCCGGAAAGGCGCCGATCTGCACGAGCCGGGTTCCCTCGGCGAGAGTCTCCGGCGCAATGTCGAGCGACTGGGGTGCCATTGCTGCGGCAACAGCTGCCGCGGCCGCCTCGGCGATGACATCGACATCCGGCGCGGATGCGGGCCGCGCAGCGGGGCGCAACGACCGCGACACTCCGGGAATGTCGCTGGAAATCGCGTCGGGCGAGACGAAGACCGTCTCGTCCGCGAGTTC
>JBNKFC010000463.1:0-4685 GCA_050289105.1 Paracoccaceae bacterium
AGTCCTGCGCACCGTGCGCGGCATCGACGTGACCGAGGATTCGACCTCGATCGAGGCGATGAAGGCGGTCTGCCTCGGCGGGCCCGGCCACTACCTAGGTTCCGACCAGACGCTGGCGCTGATGCAGACCGAATACATCTACCCGACCGTCGGCAACCGGATGAGCCCGAAGGAATGGGTGGAGGCCGGGCGGCCGATGCTCCTCGACAAGGCCATCGCGCGCAAGAACGACATTCTCGCCAAGGCCGGGATGCAGGTGGACCCGCAACTCGATGCGGCGATCCGGCGCGACTTCAACATCTATTTCCGGTGAAATAGACCCTGTTTTTCGGAGAACTGCGATGCATTACGGCTATATCGGCCTTGGAAATCTCGGCGCCAACTGCGCGGCCTGCCTGCTTAAGGCGGGCTTCGCGGTCACCGTCCACGACCTCGACCCCAAACTGGCCGAGCGACTTGTCGCGATGGGCGCCACTTGGGCCGACAGCGCGGCCGACCTCGCCGCCTCCGTCGATCACGTCATCACCTGCCTGCCCTCGCCGGCCGTTTCGGAGAAAGTGCTTCGCGCGATCCTGCCGGCGATGAAACCCGGCACGACCTGGGTCGAGATGTCGACGCTCGGTCGTGATGACGTGCTTGCGCTCGCCAAGGTCGCGGGCGAGGCTGGCGTGCGGATGCTGGAACTACCGGTGACGGGCGGGGTGCATCTGGCGGCGCAAGGCAAGATCACCATGCTGCCGGGCGGCGACAAGGACCTCGTCGATCTCCATTGGAAGGCATTCGAGGCTATGGGCGACCGGATATTCCATATGGGTCCGCTGGGCTCGTCCTCGATCATCAAGGTCATCACCAACATGCTGGCCTTCATCCACCTCAAAGCCACATCCGAGGCGCTGATGTTGGCCAAGCGCGGCGGGCTCGACCTCGGGCAGGCCTGGCATGCGATCGCCGCCTCCTCCGGCAATTCCTTCGTGCACGAGACGGAAGGGGCGCTGATCCTGAACGGCTCCTACGACATCGCCTTTTCCGTCGATCTCGCGCTCAAGGACCTCGGCTTCGCTTTGGGTTTCGGCAAGGAATTCGGCGTGCCCTTGGACCTCGCCTCGATGACCAACCAGACCTATATCGCCGCGAAGGCGGCTTACGGTGGCGAGGCGCAGTCGCCGATCATCGCCAAGCTTCTGGAGGATCTTCTCGACACCGATCTCAGGGCGCCCGGCTTCCCGGCGCGGCTCGAATAGTCCCTTTGCGACCAGATCGGTCGCAGATCTGGCGGAATCCGCTCCGGTCCCGTGGAAATGAGAACTGGGGAAACAGGTGGCAGCCGTGAACGGGGCGGAATTCGACTACATCATCGTGGGCGCCGGCTCGGCCGGCTCAGTCCTGGCCGAGCGGTTGTCGGCTAATGGCCGGCACCGGGTGCTGGTGCTGGAGGCCGGCGGCAGCGACCGGCGCTTTTATGTCCATTTGCCGCTCGGCTACGGCAAGCTCTTCTACGACCCCGCCGTCAACTGGCTTTACCAGACCGAGCCCGATCCGGGCCTTGCCGGCAACCGCGACCACTGGCCGCGCGGTAAGATCCTCGGCGGGTCGAGCTCGATCAATGCGATGGTCTGGATCCGTGGCCATCAAAGCGACTACGACGATTGGGAAGGCATTGCCGGGCCAGATTGGGGCTGGGAGAAGGTCTGCGACGCCTACCGCGCCATCGAGGATAACGAGGCGGGCGCGGATGACTGGCGAGGCAAGGGCGGACCGCTCTTCATCTCGGCGAACCAGCGCGACCTGCATCCCCTCTGTGAGACCTTCATCCACTCGACCGAGGCGGCGGGGCTTGAGCGCAACGCCGATTTCAACGGCGCCGAGCAGGAGGGCGTCGGCATCTACCAGATGACGATCCGCAATGCCCGCCGCAACTCCGCCGCCCGCGCCTTCCTGCACCCGGCGATGAAGCGGGCGAACGTCACCGTGATGACCCATGCTCAGGTCACGCGGGTGATCTTGGAGGGGCGCCGGGCGGTCGGGGTCGAATATCGCAAGAACGGCGTTATCAGCAATGTTAGAGCCGCATCCGAGGTTATCCTGTCCGGCGGGGCGATCAACTCGCCGCAGCTTCTGATGCTCTCCGGGATCGGACCGGGCGCGCATTTGAAAAGCCTGGGGATCGAGGTGACCTCGGACAACCCGCATGTCGGGCAGAACCTCAACGATCATCAGGGGCTGAACTACACCTGGCGCATGAAGGTGCCGACCTACAATGACATCTTGCGCCCGTGGTGGGGCAAGGTGGCGGTCGGTCTGAAATATTTCCTGACCGGTACCGGGCCGCTGGCGAAGTCGATCAACCACGGCGGCGGCTTCTTCCGGACCTCGCCGGACCTGCCGCGCCCCAACATGCAGCTTTACTTCCAGGCCTTCTCTACTCTCATCCCCCGCGTGGGCGAGCGGCCGCTTCTGACGCCTGACCCGTTCTCGGGCCTCTCGATCGGCCTTTCGAACTGCCGCCCGACCAGCCGGGGAGAGATCACACTGAAAAACGCCGATCCCTTCGCGCATCCGAAAATCGTCGCGAATGCCTATTCTACGGATCACGACGTGCAGGAGATGCTGGCGGCGGTCAAGTTCCTCCGCCGCATCGCCGCTCAGGACCCGATCCGCCCGCTCATCGCCGAGGAACTGCGACCGGGGCCGGAGGTGCAGAGCGACGAGGATCTGATCGCCGACATCCGGGCGCGGTCGGGGACGGTCTATCACCCCTCCTGCACGGCTCGGATGGGGCAGGACGCGGCGACATCGGTTGTCGGCCCAGATCTGAAAGTGCATGGGGTGGAGGGTCTGCGCGTCTGCGACGCTTCGGTCTTTCCAACGCTGATCGGCGGCAATACCAATGCGCCGAGCATTCTGGTCGGCTGGCTGGGGGCGGAGCGCATCCTCGCGGACGCGCACTAGAGGGAACGCGCATGGCTTATCTTCTGGGCGTCGATACCGGCGGCACCTATACTGACGCGGTGGTCCTCGATGAGGCCGAGGACCGCGTTGTCGCCTCGGCGAAGTCGCTGACCACTCGGCCGGACCTGTCGCGGGGCGTTGGTGCAGCCATCGACGCGGCCATCGACGCCTCGGGCGTGGCGGCGGCGGATATCGCTATGGTCTCACTCTCCACGACGCTTGCGACCAACGCGCTGGTCGAGGGTCAGGGTGGTCGTGTGGCATTGGTCTTCATCGGTTTCGAGGAGGCGGAGCTTGGCCGCGCCGGCCTCGAAGAGGCGCTGAAAGGCGATCCGGTGATCCGCCTTGCGGGCGGTCACAGCCATGCGGGCGGAGAGGCGGCGGCCCTCGATCTGGCCAGGTTAGAGACTGAAATCGCTGCCCTCGGCCCCGGCATCAGCGGCTTCGCCGTCGCCGCGAGCTTCGCGACGCGCAACCCCGCGCATGAGATTGCGGCCCGCGATCTGATCCGCCGCGTGGCGAACCGGCCCGTCACCTGTTCGCACGAATTGTCCGCCGGTCTGAACGGCCCGCGTCGGGCGCTGACGGCGGTCCTCAATGCCCGCCTCATCGGCATGATCGACCACCTGATCTCCGCCTGTGAGGCGCATATGGCGCATATAGGGATCGCGGCGCCTCTCATGGTGGTGCGCGGCGACGGCGCGCTCGTCTCCGCAGCGCTAGCCCGCGAACGGCCGATCGAGACGATCCTTTCCGGCCCGGCCGCCTCCATCGCTGGCGCCAGCTGGCTGACCGGAGAGACGGACGCACTCGTCTCCGATATCGGCGGGACGACGACCGATGTCTGTCTTCTCAAAGACGGCAAACCGATGATCGACCCGATGGGCGCTCGCGTCGGCAGCTTCCGCACGATGGTCGAGGCGGTGGCGATGCGCACGACCGGCCTTGGCGGCGATAGCGAGGTGCACTTGATCGAGGGGCTGGAGACCGGCCTTCGCCTTGGCCCGCGCCGGCTGGTGCCGGTGGCGCTCGCCGCGCGCGACTGGCCGGGACTGGTGCACGATGCGCTCGATGGCTGGCTTTCGCAGGATGCGACGGGTGAGCATGACGGCCGCTTCGCCCTGCCGATGTGGCGCGGCACCCCGCCTGAGGGGCTTCAGGGTCGCGAAGGTGCGGTGGTCGAACGTCTCCTCGGCGGCCCGGTCCGGCTTGCCGATGCCGTCCGGACGCGGCTGGAACTGCCGGCGCTGATGCGGCTCGTTTCGCGTGGACATGTGATGGTTTCGGGTGTCACGCCCTCGGACGCGGCGCATGTGCTCAGCCGGCTCGACACTTGGGATGCCGGGGCGGCGCTGAAGGCGGTGACCCTCTTCGCCCGGCGCCGCAACGGGCGCGGCGACAGGATCGCGGCGGGGCCGGAGGCGCTCGCGCAGCGCATCATCGACCAGTTGACCGCGCAGACCGTCGATTGCCTACTTGAGGCCGCCTTTGCCGAGGATGGCCGGGAATGGGGCGCTGCCCCCGAAGACCTCGCGCGGCATCCCTTGATGCGCGCGGGGCTCGACCGGCATTCCGGCGTGATCCGCATCACGGCGAGCCTTGGCGTGCCCGTCATCGGTCTCGGCGCCTCGGCGCCAAGCTATTACGGCGCGGTGGGGGACCGTCTTGGCGCGCGGATGATCCTGCCCGAACATGCCGGCGTCGCCAATGCCATCGGCGCCGTGGTCGGCCAGATC
>JBNKFC010000464.1:0-6160 GCA_050289105.1 Paracoccaceae bacterium
GGGAAAGGTCCACCGGACCTTTCCGGAATCCGGCTCACCCCTCGGGCCGGGCGCTGCCCTCTGTGGCTATGACCACGGGCCGGGTTGGCGCTTCACGCCTTCCGGCCCTTCGCATCCGCTCCGGGCAGCCCGCCGCTTCAAATTACCCCGTTGACCGGCGGCCCGGGGACGCTCAAGAGTGGTTCCGTCACGCGGGCCGAACCGGCCCGGGAATCGGGGAGTGACAGAAATTCCAAACGCTTCTGAGCTGATGTTCGGGGTGCTGATCCTCGCGGCGGCAATCCTCGCCGGGTGCGAGGAGATTGCCTACGGGGTGCAGGACCACCCGGAGGTCGTCCGGATGCTGAGCAAGCGCGAAGTGACGATCATGGAGCGCAAGTTCTGATCTGCGCGGCCCGGCACGATGCAGGGCCGTGACCCCACCCGACCCTCGGGCCGTCATCCTTTCCGAACGCCCTCACTCCGCCGCGAGGCGCTCCTCGTTCCGGTGCTGGATCACGTCGAGCGAGATGACATAGGCCTCGGTCCCCGCGCGCGCCGCGATGGCGCCGATCGTCGGGGCCTTGTCGAAGAGGAGATCCTCGGTCGTCTTGCCGTCGCGGGTGATGTGGACCACGAAGGTGCGGCTGATTTCCGGCACCGGCGCGGGCGCGGCCTGGTGGCGTTGCCGCACGCGATTGATGAAATCGTTGGTTCCGCTTTCGACCGTCATCACATCCACTCCCACACTCATCAGAGGTCCCGAGGGCGACTCTGCGTCGGGTCGGGGAATGTGGCAAGTTTGTGGCGACTTCCGCGCCGATTTCCGGCGCTTCGTGCAGGCAGTGTGGACAGCGAAGAGGCGGGCCCGCGATTGTCGTCGTTTTGCGTTCAAGTCGACTCGATTCGTCCGCGATTCGTCGTAGCGGCTGTCGGTGTGGCACTGGCCGGATCGGCGCTCCGGCCCATGCGGTGAACCGGGGTCGGCCGGCCTGCGGTGGCGCGCGCCGAGGTCGCGCGCCTATTCCGCCGCCAGCGCCAGCCGGATCCGTTCGCGCAACGGCCGGCGTTTCATCGCGATCGAGACGACGAACGCGTCCGGTCCCACCCGCGCGATGATCTGGCCAAGTGTCGGCGTGGCCTCGAAATACTCTTCGCGCGTCGATTGACCGTCCAACGTGACGGTCACGCAGCACCGCGAAATCCCTGCCAGCGCCCGGCGCCGGCCGGCCCTTGCCCTGTCGGTCAGTCGCCGGCCTGTCTCGCTCGACAGCCGGTCAATCAGGTCTTCTGATACAGTCATATTGCCCCCTTGCGCGGCCCCGTGAGGGCGGAGCGCGCCGTATTTTTGTGTAATCGGGAAACCTCCGCGAACGGATACTCGCATGCAGCATCTATGGTGCTAGATCGTGCTCCGGATCGGGTCAAGCGCTGGTCCACGCCGCGTCGCGGCGGTGCCGGAATCCTGCCGATGATGCACGGATTCCTGCCGATCCGGGCGGCTGCCAGAGCGTGATCCGGCAAATTTTTGCCGATGCTTGCGCCACCGGTCCGGCCATGGTCTACCTCGGTTGAAGGGCGGCGTGCCGCCCATCCGCAAGGCAAACCGATCGCAAGGGCCCGCGATGATCCTCTACGGCATTTCAAGCTGCGACACGTGCCGCAAGGCGCTGAAGGCGATCCGCGACAGCGGCCGCGACGTCGTGTTCCGCGATATCCGCGCCGAACCGCTCACCGCCTCTGAGCGGGGGGAGTTCCTCGCAGCCTTCGGCGACACGCTTCTCAACCGAGCGTCGGCGACATGGCGCGGCCTGGGCGAGGCGGAGCGCTCCGGCGCCCCGGAGACGCTTCTTGCCGCCCATCCGACGCTGATGAAGCGGCCGGTGATCCGGGCCGGGGACGAACTCCTCCTCGGCTGGAAGAGCGATGTGCAAGCGGTTGTTCTGAAATGAAAACGGCCCGCGTTGGACGCGGGCCGTGCGACACGATGCGCTGCCTGGATCAGAGCAGCTTGAGATCGCCGGCGGAGGAGCGTCCGTCACGGCCGGACTGCATCTCGTACGAGACTTTCTGATTGTCGGCGAGCGTCTTCAGGCCCGCACGCTCGACCGCCGAGATGTGCACGAACACATCCTTGCCGCCGTCGTCGGGGGCGATGAAGCCGAAACCCTTCGTCGTATTGAACCATTTCACGGTGCCGGTGGCCATCCCGTCTTACTCCCTTGTTGGTCTCTCTTCCGGCGCGATTGCCAGAAGCCGTGCAGCCAGGTCTTTCGTGTCTTCCGGCTGCCCCATGACGAGGGAGCGGTAGGAAAGTCTGCGTTCACGCCAGCGAAATGATGAGCGATTTCCGCCAAAAATCAAGGTTTTTGCAGGGGCGGGGCCTCAGGTGCGGCGCCGGGCGAGAAGCCGGTCGATGGAGAGGGGGCCGCCACCCATGAGGACAAGCGTTACGAGAAGGAAGACCCAGAGCGTCCGCTGGTCGAGTATGAGCGCTCCGGAGGCGGCGTCGAACCAGCGCCCGAGGTCGTCGCCCATCACGCCGTGGCCGAGGATGTCGGTCGCGCTTTGCACGAGGACGAAGCCGATCATGCCCAACGCCGCAAGACGGGTGAGAAGCCCGGCCAGAATGAGGAGCGGGAGCAGGAGCTCTGCCCAGGCGCCGGCGAGCGCCACGGCCCAGTGAAAGAGACCGAGCTGCGAGACATCGTAGCCCACGGCCTCCACCGCTTTCGGGAAGATCTGGATATAGGCGCCGTCTGAGGGCCGGAAGAGACCGATCAACCCTTCGCCGAACTTGGTCTGCGCGGAGGTCCAGAAATAGACCAGGAGAACCGCCGCGAAGCTTGCGCGGGCAAGAGTGGGGAGAATGGCGGTCGCGTGCCGGCTGAGGATGCCTGCGATGCGGTCGTAGAACGCGATCATCGGGTCAGTCTCCGGTCTGGACGGCGGTGATGGCGCGGGCGCCGATCAGGAGGCCGAGCGTGGCGGTGAGGTCGAAATCGCCGCCTGCGCCGAGTGCGGCGCCGACGGTGTCGCCAGCCATCAGGGCGGCGACGAAGGGGGCGGCACCCTCGGGCAGGCAAAGCGGTTCGGGATCGTAGTCGGGGCGGACCACCAGGACGTCCTCTGCCGTCACGGCCTTGGGCGCGGGTGTGCCGCGGGTATTGGCCGACCAGATCGCGTGGATCGGCCAGCGCGAGCGGAGAAGACGGAGCGCCGGTGCAAGCGCGAGCCGGGCGGCCACGAGCGCGTCCGGCGCGAGGGATTGCAGCGCCTCGGGCGCCACCGGATCGGCATCGGCGGCATGGTAGGACTGGCGCAACGCCAGTTCCAGCCGGGCGATGTCAGGCAGATAGCCGAGATGCGCGACAGGCGGGAAGGCGGCAAGGAAGCCTGGAAACTCGGTGCCGTAGAACATCAGGAGCGGTGACGGCGGCGGATGGGCGCGGAGAAATTCGCGCGCCATCGCCGCGAAGAACTCGTCGCCCACCAGCGCACGCACCACGGGAAAGGCCTGCCGCAGCGCGTCCGTCAGCGAGACCGTGACGTTGTTCCTGTAGACGTCGAAGCGGCGTCCGGCGGGCCGGCCCTGCGGATCGGTCAGCCCGGACGGCGCGGGGCGCTCGGGGTCGAGAAGGGCTGCGCGGAACTCGGACTGGGTCATGCCACGACCGTGTCGAGGATCCGGGCTGCGCGGGCGGCCTCAGCGGCGAGGACGGGCCAGTCAGGCACGTCGTTGTCCCATTCGATCAGGGTGGGCTTCGCTCCGCCGGTGCGGATCGTATGCGCGTAGAGCTGCCAGACCGGATCGACGATCTCCGAGCCATGCGCGTCGATGAGGAGGGGCGCGCCGCTGTCATCGCGGTCCTCGTCATGACCCCCGAGATGGATCTCGCCGACGAGGGCGTGTGGGAAGCGGTCGATATAGGCGGTGGGATCGGTCTGCCTGTTGGTCGAGGAAACGTAGACATTGTTAACGTCGAGAAGGAGGCCGCAGCCGGTTCGCTTGGCGATCTCGGTCAGGAAGTCGATCTCGTCCATCTCGGTCTCGGCGAAGTCGAGGTAGACCGACGGGTTCTCCAGAAGCATACGGCGGCCGACATGGTCCTGCACCTCGTCGATATGGTCGGCGACGCGGGCCAGCGTTTCGGCCGTATAGGGCAGTGGCAGGAGATCGTTGAGAAACTCGGTGTCGTGCGTCGACCAGGCCAGGTGTTCGGAAAAACTCGCCGGGTTCAGCCAGCCGCAGAGATGCTTCAACCGGGCCAGATGGTCGCGGTCGAGCCGGCCTTCACCGCCGATCGACAGACCGACGCCGTGGACCGAGATCGGGAAGCGCTCGGACAGGTGGCGCAACTGTGCCAATGGCCGGCCGCCATCGCCCATGTAGTTTTCTGCATGGATTTCGAGCCATTCGACCGGGCGCGGATCGTCAAGAATGTTTGAAAAGTGCTGCGGCTTGTAGCCGACACCGGGTCGGGCCGGCAGCTCGGATCGGGTGGTTCGGTCAAGCATCTTGTCCCCCGTCGTCGCGGTGGGCCTTCCCGGAGCGGGCCGGGAAGGCCGGTTCGGTGTCAGCCTTGCGGAAGATCGCGGTCGAGCGCTTCGAGCGAACCCATGCGGCCGTCCGGCAGTTCCATCGTGGTGCAGGTTCCGGCCGGGACGAGCTTCCAGGAGTTGCCCTGATAGTCGACCTTCGAGGTGCCGGCGCAGGTCGTGCCCGGGCCCGCCGCGCAGTCGTTCTGACCGGCAAGGGCCACGCCAAAGCACTTTTCCTTGGCTTCCTGGGCCGAGGCGGGGGCGGCGAAATGGGCGGAGAGGGCAGCAGCGAGCGAGCCGGCGACTGCGAGGGTCTTCATGGAGTGAGACATCGGTTGTTCCCTTGTTAAAGTTCGAGCGTCGGTTGGTTCGACATCGAGACCGTAGCCAATCGGAAGGTTCACGGGCCACTCACGAAGGCGTGGCCCACGGGTGCGTGAACGTCTGTAACGGGCCGAGGCCCCGGGTCAGTGGTCGAAAGAGAAAGACGCCGCATCGGGTGCGGCGCCTTCAACGTATTGGAATGGCGGGTTATTTCAAGTCCGGAGGCGTCGCCTCGGCGCGGAAGGCCGCGATGGCGTCGTCAAGCGCGATCGTTTCAGTCCGAGTCTCGCCTAGGCGACGAACTGAAACAGTCCGGTCCGCGACCTCCTTCATCCCGATGGCGAGGATCACGGGAACTTTGCCGACCGAATGTTCGCGGACCTTGTAGTTGATCTTCTCGTTCCGCGTATCGGCCTCGGCACGGAGCCCGGCGTCTCGGAGCTTCGCCACGGCCTCGTGCACGTAGTCGTCGGCATCCGAGACGATGGAGGCGACGACGACCTGCCGAGGGGCGAGCCAGAACGGCAGCTTGCCCGCGTAGTTTTCGATCAGGATGCCGAGGAAGCGTTCGAACGACCCGAGGATGGCGCGGTGGAGCATGACGGGGCGATGCTTCGCCCCATCCTCGCCCACGTATTCCGCGCCGAGACGCACTGGCAGGTTGAAGTCGGCCTGGAAGGTGCCGCACTGCCATTCCCGTCCGATGGCGTCGGTCAGCTTGAAGTCGAGCTTCGGCCCGTAGAAGGCACCTTCGCCGGGGTCGATCTCGTAATCGTTCGTCACCTTGCGGACGGCGTTTTCGAGCGCCGCCTCGGCCTTGTCCCAGATCTCGTCCGAGCCCACGCGCACGTCGGGGCGGGTGGACAGCTTCACATCGAACTTGGTGAAGCCGAGGTCACTATAGATCGACGACAGAAGGCCGATGAAGCCCGCGCATTCGCTTTCGATCTGGTCCTCGGTGCAGAAGATGTGGGCATCATCCTGCGTGAAGCCGCGCACCCGCATGAGGCCGTGCATGGAGCCCGACGATTCGTAGCGATGGCAGGAGCCGAATTCGGCGAGCCGCAGCGGCAGGTCGCGGTAGGACTTGAGGCCCTGGTTGTAGACCTGCACGTGGCAGGGGCAGTTCATCGGCTTCAGCGCGTTGATGCGCTTTTCCTTGGCATGCTCCTCCTCGACCTCGACGATGAACATGTTCTCGCGATACGCCTCCCAGTGGCCGGAGCGTTCCCAGAGGACGCGGTCGACCACCTGCGGGGTCTTGATCTCTTTGTAGCCGGCGCGGCGGAGCCGACGGCGCATGTAGTCTTCCAGC
>JBNKFC010000465.1:0-6146 GCA_050289105.1 Paracoccaceae bacterium
GGCGGCGCGGGGGCCGCCCCTGGCGCCACTGTGCCCTTCCCGGCGCTCAGCATGTCGCTGCCGGGAGAAGACCTCGACCTTGGTGAGAACGGATGAGTGATGGCTGGCGATCCGCCTGCCCGGAAGGATGAAAACATGACCGCGACGACCAAATCCATGCTCGTAATTGCGCCGGAGGCCAGCGTCTCGGAGGCGATCGGCAGATCCCTCGCCGCCGACCCGGGCGTCCGGGTCGACACGCAAAGCTCCACGCTTGCCGGGATGAACGGTAGGGCCGTCAAGGCGATGGCCGAATACGATATCATCCTGTTCCAGACGAGCCCCGACGATCAGGCTGACATAAACGCCATCCGCGATCTCGTCACGCACCGTCGAAGCGGCACCAAGCTGGTGGCCCTCGCCGACGGGAATATCTCTTTGAGCCAGGCGCGGGCCCTGTCGAATGCTGGCGTGGACGAGGTGCTGCCCCTGCCGACGGCTGCCGGCGATGTCGACCGTCAGGTCGCGCGGCTCGGTCGGCGCGAGTCTGGCGCCGGGGACCGCGCCGGCCGGATCATCGCGGTGGCGCAGGCGCGCGGCGGGGTCGGATCGACCACGGTCGCGGTCAACCTCGCCGATCAGCTCGCTTCGGGCGCCGGGCTCAGGAAGCGCGATACGCGCCCCAAGGTGGCGATCGTCGATTTCGACCTTCAGTTCGGTACCATCGGATCGTTCCTGGACCTCGGAGAGCAGGACACGCTCCTGCAACTCGCGCTCGACGGAACGATTCCGGACGCGAATTTCCTTGAGCAGTCGATGGCGGTGACACCGAACGGGCTGTCGGTCCTTGCCGCACCCTCGAAATTCGCCCCGCTCGACTCACTCCGCCCCGACCAGGTCGCGGCGATCCTGGATACGCTGCGGCAGACACAGGACTATGTCATCGTCGACCTGCCCCGCGCGCTCGTCGGCTGGATCGAACCGATCGTGGAGCGTGCCGACGAATTCATGATCGTCACCGACATCTCTGTCTCCTCGATCCGGCATTGCCGCCGGCTCATCGACTTCTTCACCCAGGACAATCCCGCCTTGCCGGTCGAGATCGTCGTCAACCATCAGCGTCGGCCGCTGCTGCAATCGCAGCTTCAGCGCGAGGCGGCCAAGGTGCTGGAGCGGCGGCTCGATCACTGGCTGCCGCACGATCCCCGCTCGGCCGCCGCCGCTGCGGACCGTGGCCAGCCGCTGTCGCGCTCCGCGCCACGCTCAGCGCTTGGCAAGGCGATGACACGGCTTGCCCAATCCACCCGGTCCAGCCTTCCGGCCACCATTCATTCGCCCGCGAAATAGGAGAAACGGCAGTGTTCAGGCAATTTACCCGTTCCGAAAAGCCGTCGCCGTCGAACGTCGTCGAGCTTGCCACCAAGCCGGCACGTCCAGCACCGGCCGCCCCCGAACCGAGCCCGCAGGAGACCGAGCTGACCGCCCGGCTCGAATTGAAGAGCCATCTTCACGATGTGCTCCTCGACCGGTTGAACCTGGCCGTCATCGACAAGGTCCAGCCCGAGGAACTGCGCCGGGAGGTGGCGGCGCTGGTGTCGCAGGTGCTGAGCGAGGAAGGTCGGCCGATGCGGGCCGAGGAGTTCAAGCAACTCGTGGACGAGCTGCTGGACGAAGTGCTTGGCTTCGGGCCCCTGGAACCGCTTCTTGCCGATCCGACGATCAACGACATCCTCGTCAACTCGCATCGCAGCGTCTATGTCGAACGCTTCGGCGTTCTCGAGAAAAGCAAGGTCCGCTTCCGCGACGAACGCCACCTTCTGCGCATCATCGACAAGATCGTCAGCCGGATCGGGCGGCGGGTCGACGAATCCACGCCCTGGGTCGATGCGCGGCTGGAGGATGGCAGTCGGGTCAACGCGATCATCCGGCCCTGTGCGGTCGATGGCCCCTCGGTCTCGATCCGCAAGTTCTCGCGCAACCCGCTGACGATGGAGCGGATGGTCGAGATCGGCACGCTGAACCCGCAGGCGGCGGTACTTCTGAAAGCGCTCGTGCAGGCGCGGATGAACGTGCTGATCTCGGGGGGCACGGGATCGGGCAAGACCACAATGCTCAACGCGCTCTCCTCCCATATCGGCGCGCGCGAGCGGGTGGTGACGATCGAGGACGCTGCGGAGTTGCAGCTTCAGCAGGACCATGTCGTCCGGCTGGAGACGCGGCCGGCAAGCCCGAGCGGTACCGGCGTAGTCACCCAGCGCGACCTTGTCCGCAACGCGCTCAGGATGCGGCCCGACCGGATCATCGTCGGCGAGGTTCGGGGGGCCGAGACCTTCGACATGCTCCAGGCGATGAATACCGGCCACGAAGGCTCCATGACCACGGTCCATGCCAATACCGCGCGCGACGCGCTTGGCCGGATCGAGCAGATGGTGACGATGATCGGCCTCGATTTCCCGGTCTCGGCGATCCGCTCGCAGATAGCGTCCGGCCTCGACATGGTGGTGCAGCTCAACCGCCTCAACGACGGCTCCCGCCGTGTGATGAGCATCTCCGAGATCACCGGCATGGAGGGTAATACGATCACCATGCAGGACATCTACATCTTCCGCAAAACCGGCGTATCGGAGACCGGCGCGATCACGGGAGAGTTCATTGCGACCGGCATCCGGCCGAAATGCTACGACCGGCTCGTGCAGGCGGGGATCGACCTCAAAGGCGATCTCTTCATGAACGAAGGAGCGCGGGTATGACTTTACTGTCGGAATTCGACCTGACCTCGCTCGCCTATACCGGCGTTTTCGTCGGCGTGCTGATGATCTTCAGCGCGGTGTCGCAGCTTCTGTCGCGCAACGAAAGCCTGACCGAGGCGCGGAACAGACGGATGCGGATGATCGCGGCCGGGGCGACGACGGAGGAGCTTTTGCGCTTGCTCAAGCCCGGCCGTGACGGCTGGCGGTTCGAAGGGCTGCCGTTCTTCGGCAGCCTGCCCACCGATCTGCGCAAGGCCGGACTGATGATCCGACCCGGGCTTTTCATCATGCTCGCCGCCGGTGGTGCCGCGGTCGTGGCACTGGCTGCATCGACCGTCGTTCCGGCCTGGCTGGCGGCTTGCATCGCACTGCTTCTCTGCCTCGTCATGCCGACCATATGGGTCCGCGTTCTGCGGAACCGGCGCTTGGCGGCACTCGTCGCGCAACTGCCCGAAGCGCTCGACCTTATGTCGCGCGGTCTTACGGTCGGCCACCCGCTGAACGCGACGATCGCCTCCGTGGCGACCGACATGAAGGATCCGGTCGCGATGGAATTCGGTATCATGGTCGATCAGATCAGCTACGGTGACGATCTGGTCGACGCCTTCCTCGACCTAGCCGAGCGAACAGATCTCGACGATACGCGCTATCTCGCGGTGGCGGTCGCAATCCAGCACGGGACCGGCGGCAACCTCGCCCGCGTGCTCGGGACGCTGTCTAAAGTGATCCGCGACCGGATGGCGATGCGGCGGCGGATCAAGGCGATCTCGGCCGAGGGACGGCTGACCTCGATCTTCCTCTCCTGCCTGCCGTTGGTGATCCTCATAGCGACATCGCTCACCGCGCCGGGATACTATTACGATGTCAGCGGCGATCCGCTGTTCAAGCCCTTCGCCATCGTCGTCGCCGTGCTGGTCGTGGCCAATTTCCTGGTCATGCGCCGGCTCGTCAATTTCAGGTTCTGACCGGAGGGGCGATCATGTTCGAGACAGCCGCAGCCTACCTGCAATCCGCCAGCATAACCCCGCAGATGCTGATCGTTCTCGGCACTGGCATCGGCGCGATGCTTGTCGTCTTCGGACTCTCCGGCGCGCTCGCCGGCAAGGATCCGGTGCTGCGCCGGATGGAAGCCCAGGGACGCCGCCGCCCCATGGCGGCGGATGCGGGTCTTCTGCGCCACAAGAGCTCCGATCCCAAGGGATTGATGAAGACGCTCATCCCGACCGACCGCAAGGAACGGAGCGAGGTCGAACGGCAACTCGCGCTTGCCGGGTTCACCGGTCCGCATTCGGTGCGCAACTACTACCTGCTCCGGCTCGGGCTCGGGTTCGTGCTGCCCCTGGCGCTGCTGACCCTCATCTGGGCGACGCGAAGCGGGATCGTCGCCATGCCATCCGCCGTCGACACCATGATCGCGGGCTGGAGCCAATTGCGGGTCTTCCAGATCCTCAGCCTTCTCGTCGCCGTCGGCTTCTTCGGACCGGCGCTTCATCTGAAGTCGCGCGCGCAGGAGCGGCAGCGCGCCATCGAGGAAAGTTTCCCGAACGCGCTCGACCTCATCCAGATTTCCGTCGAGGCCGGACTTGGCTTCGACGCCGCGATGATCCGCGTCGGAAACGAGCTGGAAAAGACCGCGCCGGAAATCTCCGAGGAGATGCTTGCGGCACAGCGGGAAATCCAGGCTGGCAGATCGCGCGACCGCGCGCTTCTCGACATGGCAGGTCGCACTGGCGTAGAGGAGGTCAACGCCTTCGCCAACGTCGTGCTGCAATCGATGCAGTTCGGAACCAGCATGTCGGATACGCTGACCACCTATGCCAGCGAGATGCGCCGCAATCGCGAGTTCCGGGCCCAAGAGATGGCGAACAAGCTTCCCGTTAAAATGTCGGGTGTCATGGCGTCTCTGATGCTCCCGGCCCTGCTACTATTGACGCTCGGTCCAGTCGTGATCCGCTACGTTCGTTATTTCGCCGGGTGACCAACGGGGAAATCCATCGATTCGACGCGCAAGACTCCGATCACCCTGTTAAACAATCCCGCAGCATTCGCTTAAATTTACACGGCTTGCATAGGACATTTCCACCGTCGGTTGTTTTTTTCAACTTCGGCAAGGGAACCCGACCAATAATTTGACTTATTTAGGACCGAGGCGGAAATTTCATCTTGGGGGGACAGGCGTGGGTGCCTTTTCCAGAGAGTGATAAATACCGGAAGGTTTTCCGCGATATCCGTATTTTTTCGCGGAACAACCAGTCCATGTGTGATTGGTGTGGGGAAGTGAATGGAACATACTTTTTTTGAACGGGCGAGTGCGCGATCGGCAACCACCGGATGTCTGGAGGCCAATGTCATCGAGGCGATTGCGGATTGGTGTGATGCATTACATGGGGACTTGGCGCTGGAGGATGCGTTTACTGCCCTCGCAACCGGACTCGGCGCAGAAGCCGGACTGCTTGTAAGAACCCATATGAACGACTTCCGGCCAATCCGGATAGCGGTCTGGGACAGGCTCGGGACACGCAGCAGTTCACCGCTGAAGACCTCTTTCGCCGACGGTCGCTTCGGACCTCATATGGCGCGGCCGCGACCTGCCACGATCTGGCTCGCGTCGCAGCATGACGGCGACGGCGATGCCGACCCGGCGCTTGAGACTTGGCAGGCGCGTCGCGGGATGTCGGAATTCGCGGTGCTGGTTCTCGCCAGCGGACCGACGACGCGAGACCACATAGAATTGCATTTCAAGAACCAGATCTCGGTCGCGATGCAATCAGCGCTGAGCGTCGTTGTGCCGACGATGGCCCGCACCTGGGCCAGCCGTCAGGTCGGGCTTGTGACCCGAACCGTCGTCAACCACCGGATCACGCAGGATCCCGGTCCGATGCGGCCGGCAAAGAAGGCCCTTCTCGGCCCGGCCAATCCGGCCCGGCTGAGCCGGGCGGAGTTCCGCGTGTGCCTGCTTCTCAGTCGCGGGCTCTCGGTGCTTGGCGTCGCCAGCGAACTGGCGGTGTCCGAGGCAACCGTCCGCTCGCATCTGCGCAGCATCTATGCAAAGACCGAGACCTCGGGACTTGCGGAACTGGTTTTCAACCTGCTGCGGGCCAAACCCGAGGCAGAGATCTTGTCCGACCTGCGCTGCGCCTGAGCCATGGCACCGCTGGTTCCGCTTCTCATGATTGCGCCGCTGCTGGTCGCCGTGGCCTATTGCGACCTCAGCCGGATGCGGATTCCGAATACGCTCAGCATCATCGCTGTCGCCTTCTTCGGCCTGACCGCGCTCCTCGCGCCGCCGGACGACCTCGTCGCGCGGATCGCAGTGGCGGCAACGGTCTTCGTGCTGGGCTTCGCAGCCTTCTGCCTGAGGCTTTTCGGCGGCGGCGACGTGAAGATGCTCTCGGCGCTTATCCTCTTCATCCCGGC
>JBNKFC010000466.1:0-2385 GCA_050289105.1 Paracoccaceae bacterium
CGTCATAGACATCGCCGCCGCCGAACCCGGCTTCCGCCAGTGCCTGCCCCTTCTCGCGCATCAGCGCCACGACCTTTTCCAGCGTCGGCAAGAAATGCGCCACGTCGTTCTTCGCCCGCGCCTCGGCCCAGATGCCCTGCGCCACGCTCGTCACCCGCGCGATCTCGGCCGCGAGCCGCGCCGGCACCGCCGCGTTGCGCCCATAGGCCCGGCGGATGAGATCGAGCGAACGCGCACCCGCCTCGCCCGGCGCCTCGGCCTTTTCCAGCCAGTCGCCGACGCGCGGATCGGTGCGGCGGGAATGCAGCACGCCCTCGATCGCCGCCATTTCCTCGCCGCGCTGCTCGGCCGCGCCGTCGGGCATCATGGTTTCCTGGTCCCAGCCGAGCCGGCCGGCGATCTGGCTCAGCGCCTCGGTGTCGCGCTGGAAGGCCATGAGGTCGGTGAATGCGGTCATGAGCGGCTCCGGATGGATTGGATGATGGGATATTGCGCGCGGTGGCGGGCGCGCAGGATCAGCACCCAGACGACGACCGCACCCAGTTGGTGGACGAGACCAAGGCCCAGCGGCGCCGCGTGCAGGACGGTCACGATGCCAAGGACGACTTGACCGAAGACCATGACCGCCATCCAGTCGAAGGCGGCCTTCGTCACCGGATGCGCGGACCGCCGTCCCCTCAGCCAGACGACCACCGCGAAGGCAAAGAGGAGGTAGCCCGACATGCGGTGGACGAATTGCACGAGGCCGGGATTTTCGAAGAAGGCGAGCACGGCCGGCCCGCCGTCGGGCAGATAGAACGCATCCGCCGGAAAGAAGCTTTCCCCCATCAGCGGCCAGGTCGGGAAGGCGCGGCCTGCGTCGATACCGGCCACCAGCGCGCCGAGCAGGATTTGCAGGAAGGCAAAATGCATGAGGCCGGTGGCGAGCGAGAAGAGCTTCGGCTCTCGCGCGCGCCGGGCTTGCAGCAGCGCGGATTCCATCCGCGACAGCGACAGCATGTACCAGGCGATCAACCCGAGGATCGCGAAGGCAAGGCCGAGATGGGTCGCCAGCCGGTAGGAGGCGACATCGACCATGCGTCCGGTGAGCCCCGAGGACACCATCCACCAACCGATCGCGCCCTGCAACCCGCCGAGCGCGCCGAGGCCGAGAAGACGCCCGGTCCAACCCGTCGGAATGCGCTTCGTCGCCCAGAAGAATACGAAACCGGCGGCCCAGACGAGGCCGACAACCCGGCCGAGCTGGCGGTGCCCCCATTCCCACCAATAGATCGACTTGAAGGCCTCCAAGTCCATCTGGTGGTTCTGAAGCTGGAATTCCGGGCTGGCCTGGTATTTCGCGAATTCCGACTGCCAGTCGACGTCGTTCATCGGCGGCAGGGCGCCGGTGACGGGCCGCCATTCGGTGATCGAAAGACCGCTGTCGGTCAGCCGCGTCAGACCGCCCACCGCGATCATCGCGACGACGAGGGCAAAAAGCACCGCAAGCCAGATCCGGATCGCGCCGCGCGCGCCGCCCCGGCCCCGGTCGATCATGCCGCCCTTCGGCGCCTCGGCGGGTTTCGTCTCGGTCCCGACCTCTTCGAAGATGCTGCGTTTCTGCGCCATCCGCCCCTCCCGCTTCGCGCCGCGGACACTAGGCCCGGGGCCGGGGAGCTTCAAGAGCGGGCGCGCCGGAGAGGCATTTCGCCCCAGCCCGCCCTACCCGTCCCGCTTGCGCACGATCTGCCTGAGGACGCCGTGGAGCGTCTGCACATCGGCGCGGGTCAACGGCATCCGGCTCCAGAGGTTGCGCAGGCTGAGCTTCATGCTCTCCTCCCGCGTCGCCGGGAAGAAGTAGCCGGCCTCTTCCAGCCGCTCCTCGTAGTGATCGCCGAGCTTCTCGACCTCGATCGCGGTCGCAAGCTCCGTCCCGGCGAGTTCCAGCACCTCGGCCGGCGTCGCATCGCCCTGACGGCGCCATTCGTAGGCGCAGAGAAGAACCGCTTGGGCGAGGTTGAGAGAGGCGAAGTCCGGGTTAACCGGCACCGAGATGATCGCGTTCGCGCGTGACACGTCCTCGTTCTCAAGCCCCGCGCGTTCGGGGCCGAAGAGGACGGCGACCTTCTGGCCCGAGGCCGACAGGGCGCGCGCATGTTCCATCGCCCATTCCGGCGTCATCACAGGCTTCGTCAGGTCGCGGGCGCGCGCGGTCGTGGCGAAGACATAGGCGCAGTCCGCGACCGCCTCGGGCACGGTCGGGAACACGTCGGCATGGTCGAGGACCCGCCCCGCCGCCCCCGAGGCCATTGCCACTGCGCGCGGATTGGGCCAGCCGTCGCGGGGATCGACGAGCCGCATATGGCTCAGCCCGAAGTTCAGCATCGCGCGCGCGGCCGCGCCGAT
>JBNKFC010000467.1:0-8451 GCA_050289105.1 Paracoccaceae bacterium
TGCGCGAGGGCCAGACCCTGATGATCCCGGTCGCAGCCGCGACGCCGCCCGCACGTGAAGTGGTCACCGCACCTGGCCAGGGCTCACCCACGCCGACGCCGCCCTCGGCGGCGAAACCCCTGCCGGCGGAAAAGACCGCCCCTGCGGCAGAGCCGGTCAAGACCCCGCCCGCGCCCGATCTCGGGGCACAGAAAACCGCGGCATCGGGCACGGCGAAACTCGCCATGCCGGTCGCCGGCAAGATCATCCGTGGCTACCAGAAGAAGAAGAACGAGGGCATCGACATCTCGGCCAGCGCCGGCACCTCCGTCGCCGCGGCTGGCGACGGCACGGTCGCCGCGATCACCAAAGACACCGAACAGGTGCCGATCCTCGTCATCCGCCACGACGGCAACCTGCTGACCGTCTATGCCAATATCGACGCGATCACCGTGGCCAAGGGCGACAAGGTCAAGCGTGGTCAGGCGATCGCCAAGGTCCGCGCCTCCGACCCCGCCTTCCTGCATTTCGAGGTCCGTCAGGGTTTCGACAGCGTCGACCCCGTGCCCTACCTGCAGTAATCTCTGCCGCCGCCGCAGCGGTGCGGCGGCAGCGACCAATCATTTTCGCCATATTTCTGTCGTTTCCATGCGATAGACGGTCAGCCACTTTGTAAACGGTGGCAGGCATGACGATTTACTTTGGCTATCAGAACACGATCTTCGGATCGCAGAGCACGGTCAACGGAAGCGCGTTCGACTACAACGTCGGGCCGCCTGCGGGTGGAACCTGGAGCTGGTCGGGCTCAACCACGAATTTCGCGGTCCGCGAGAATGACGGCGCCAGCCAGTTCAACGGCGACGTGACGAACGAACAGGTCGCCGCCCAGGAACAGTTCGGCGGCATTGGCGAGCAGGTCGTCAATATCGGCGGCACCTGGCGCCAGCTGATCTGGGACTACACGTTCGAAATCTTCGCCCCCGACGGCACGGTCTACCGCGTCGCCGTCATCGACGTTGATTTCAACAATGACAGCGACCTGAACGATGCGGGCGAGGACGGCTACTACCTCGTCTTTCCCGATGGGGTGCCGCCAGCAGGTGTGACCTACACGATCGGCAACATCGTCGAGAATGACTCGATGACCCCCCATGCCGGGCTCGGCGCGCAGATCGTGTGCTTCGCGGAGGGCACACGGATCGAGACGCCGGACGGTCCGCGCCGCGTCGAGACGCTGACCGAGGGCGACCTCGTCGTCACCCGCGATCATGGCGCGCAACCGCTGCGCTGGACGGGGTCGCGCCGCGTGCCGGCCCTCGGACCGCTCGCGCCGATCGTCATCCCCGCCGGACGGCTCGACAACGACCGCGACCTCGTCGTCTCGCCGCAGCACCGCCTGCTGATCGGCGACTGGCGGGCGGAACTGCTCTTCGGGCAGACCGAAGTTCTGGTCCGGGCCAGCGACCTGGTCGACGGCGACGGCATCCATCGCCGCCCCGGCGGGCACGTGACCTACCACCACCTTCTCTTCGACGCCCACGAGATCGTCTATGCTGAGGGATGCCCCGCCGAAAGTCTGCACCCCGGCCCGATGACCCGCTCTGCGCTCTGTGAGGAGCAGCGGGCCGAAATCGAGGCGATCTTCCCTGAAATCGGCGCGCGGTTCGAAGGCTTCGGACCGGCAGCGCGACGCAGCCTCAAACGGCACGAGGCCGCTTGCCTGCATCGGCCGACGCGGCGTCCAGCGCGGCGCGCCGGGATCAGAGCCTGACGCCCCGGCGTCCAGCGAGATCGGTGAAATACTGCCACGCGACGCGACCCGACCGCGACCCCCGCGTCGCCTGCCACTCGATGGCCTCTGCGCGCAGCGTCGCGTCGTCGATCTTGATCCCGTGCGCGTCACAATAGCCGCGGATCATGGCGAGGTAGTCGTCCTGCGAGCAGGGATGGAAGCCGAGCCAGAGCCCGAACCGGTCCGACAGCGACACCTTCTCCTCGACCGCCTCGGAGGGGTTGATGGCGCTTGACCGTTCGTTCTCGATCATGTCGCGCGGTATGAGGTGCCGGCGGTTCGAGGTGGCGTAGAAGACGACATTCTGCGGCCTGCCCTCGATCCCGCCATCCAGAACCGCCTTCAGCGACTTGTAGTGCTGATCGTCATGGCTGAAGGAAAGATCGTCGCAGAAGAGCAGGAACCGGTGATCCCGCGCGGCGCGCAGCTGGGTCAGGAGCCGCCCGATCGACGGCAGATCCTCGCGTTGGACTTCGACGATCTTCAACCCCAGCCCTTGCCGCAGAACCTCGGCGTGAACCGCCTTTATCAACGAGGATTTGCCCATCCCCCGTGCGCCCCAGAGCAGCGCGTTGTTGGCCGGCAGGCCGCGGGCGAATTGCAGCGTGTTCTCCAACAGCGTGTCGCGCGACCGGTCGATGCCGAGAAGAAGCCCCAGATCAACGCGATTGACTTCGGCCACCGGCTCCAGCCGGTCGGGGCCGACATGCCAGACGAAGGCGTCTGCCACCCCGAAATCCGGCGCCCGTCGCGGGGCCGGCGCGAGCCGCTCCAGCGCCTCGGCGATCCGGATGAGCTCCTCGCTCATTCCTTCGTCGCCTCCGCGCCGGTGGCTGCTTGCTCGTCCTCATCTTCGAACCACAGCCCCTCGGCGCGCAGTTTCGCCTCACGCTGCTTTTCGACCCGCGCGACAAGAAGGATCGACACCTCGTAAAGCCCGTAGACCACGGAGAAGAGGATCACCTGGCTGACGACATCGGGCGGCGTCGCGATGGCCGCGACGATGAGGATGCCGACGACGGCGTATTTCCGCACACCGCCGAGCCCCGCCGCCGATACCAGCCCGGCCTTTCCCATCAGCGTGAGAAGGACCGGCAGTTGGAAGCAGATGCCGAAAGCCAGCACGAACTTGATCGTCAGCGCGAGGTATTCCTCGATCGAACCGAAGAACGCGATCCCCGCCGACGTGGTCACCGCCGGATCGACCTCGCCCGAGGTCGGCACGGTCTTCTGGAAGCCGAGGAAGAAGTCGAACGCAAGCGGCAGGATAACGTAATAGGCGAAGGCCGCGCCGAGGAAGAACATGCCGGGCGACGCGATGAGGAACGGCAGGAAGGCCGACTTTTCCGACTTGTAGAGACCGGGCGCGACGAAGCGCCAGAGTTGGTAGCCGATGAAGGGGAAGGACAACGCGAACCCGCCCAGGAACGAGATGCGGATGGCGACGAAGAAGCCCTCCTGCAACTTGATCATGGCGAGCGAACAATCCTGTCCGCGTTCGGCCAGCGCACCGCAAATCGGCCGGGTGAGGAAGTCGAAGATCGGGTCGGCCACCGTGAAGCAGGCCACCATGGCTACGACGAAGGCCAGGAGCGACCAGATCAGGCGCGACCGCAGCTCCGTCAGATGTTCGATCAAGGGCGCGGTCGAATCGTCAATATCGTCCTTCGTCATGCCGTGCCCTTCTTCGATGCGGGCTTGGCCGCAGGCGCCTTCGCTGCCGCCTTCGTCGTGCTCTTCGCGGTCGCTTTGGCTGCCGGTTTAGCCGCCGGCGCCTTTGCAGTTGCGGCCTTAGGCTTCGCAGCCGCCTTCGGCTTCGGCGCCGCCTTCGCTGCAGGCGCAGGCGCGGCTTCGGCCGCAGCGGCCGCCGGCTTCGCTGCCGCGCGAGCGGCCGCCTCTGCCGCCTTCTTGTCGGCCAGCGCCTGGGTCGCCGGACCTTTCGGGGTCGTCGACTTCGTCGGCTGCCATTTCTCGAATTTAGTCGCCGCCTGTTCCAGCGCATCGAGGCCGAGATTCTTCTTCGTGGTCATGGCCTTCAATTCGTCGGCCGTCTCCTTGACACCCGTTTCCCGCGCCGCCTCGTCCATGGCGCGCTGGAACTCACGCCCCATCGATCGCGCTTTCGCGGTGAAGCGTCCCAATGTGCGGAACATCCCGGGCAGGTCTTTCGGACCGACCACGATCAGCGCCACGATGCCGATGAGCAGAAGCTCACTCCAGCCGATATCCAACATGTTCGCGCGCGCCCCAGCCTACGCGAAGGTCAAGGCTCAGGCCTTGTCCTTCCCGGCTTCGGGGGTAACGTCGCGGGCCTGCTCGGCCGAGGCTTTCTCGATTTCCTCGGTGCCGTCCTTCACGCCTTTCTTGAAGGCCGTGATACCCTTGCCGACCTCACCCATGAGCGAGGAGACCTTGCCGCGTCCGAAGAGGACGAGGACCACCACCGCGATCAGAAGAAGGCCCGGAATACCGATGTTGTTAAGCATGTTCGTCTCCTTGGGGCACGGATCCGCCGCGCCCGCCATTGATCTATCCGATGTATTCCTTCCCGGCCGGCTGTCAAAGTCCTTTGGACCGTTTGTTGGGCCACGGAGCCTTGCGGCAGGCCTCCAACTGACAGTATTATGTCAGTTGCCAGCCCTCTCCCGCCGGTTTCGCCCCATGCGCCGTTCCGATCGACTGTTCAACCTGATCCAGATCCTGCGCGACGGAAAGCTCCACCGTGCGAGCGATCTCGGTCGGCAGCTCGGCGTCTCGACCCGCACGATCTGGCGCGACATGACCACGCTTTCCGGCTCCGGCCTGCCGATCGAGGGCGCGCGCGGCGTGGGCTACCAGTTGCGCGATCCGACGACGCTGCCGCCGATGACCCTGACGCGCGATGAATTCGAGGCGCTGCGCCTTGGCATCACCCTCGTCGCCGGCGCGGCCGATCCGACCACGGCCCGCGCCGCCGCGTCGCTTCGCGCCAAGATTTCCGCCGTCGCACCTGCCCGCGCCCAGGACCCCGGCGCGGACAGCTTCGTCTTTGCCAGCGAAGAGGCCGCCCGAGCGGCCCCCTATCTCGCGCTCATCCGCCGCGCGATCCGCGACCACCTCACGCTCGCCCTCGGCTATCCCGATGCCAGCGGGCAGGAGCGTCTCCGCCGCGTCCGCCCCCTGCATCTCGACTATTGGGGACGCGCCTGGACGCTGACCGCATGGTGCGAGCTCTCCCACGACTTCCGCGTGTTCCGCGTCGATCTGCTGACCTCACTGTCCCACGATGGTGGCGCCTTCCTGCCAGAGCCGGGCAAGACCGCGGATGACTACCTCGCGCGCCTCGACCCGCGCTAGCGCACCGCTTACCAGCCGAAAGCCTTGCGAAGCATGTTGACCGCAACGATCGTGAGGAAGACCGCGAAGACCCGCTTCAGGGGTTTCGGATCCATCGCATGGGCAAGCTTCACCCCCCAGGGCGCGGTGATCAGCGTCATCGCGATGATCATCACGAAAGCGGGCAGGTTCACCGATCCGACCGTGTAGGGCGGTGCCGCCTCGGCCGTGGTCATCAGGAAGCCGGCGACCGACGGCACCGCGATGACCACGCCGAAGCCCGCAGCCGTCGCCACGGCCCGGTGGATCGGCACGCCGAACAGGCTCATCAACGGCACGCCGAACGAGCCGCCGCCAATTCCCATCAGAACCGACAGGAACCCGACAAGCGGCGACAAGGCCGCCCTGCCCGCACCGACCGGCATGGCAGCCCCGAACCGCCACTCGGCCCGGCCAAGCCCCAGATAGAACGCGACGACGAGCGCAAGGCTGCCGAATATGGCCTGCAAGGCCGGCGTGCGCAGTTGCGCCACGGCCAGAACCCCGCAGACCGCGCCGATGGCGATGCCCGGCGCCCAGCCCTTGAGGATGCCCCAATCCACCGCGCCCTTGCGGTTATGCGCGAGGACCGAACGTACGGAGGTCACGATGATCGTGGCCAGCGACGTGGCAAGGCAGACCTGCATCAGATCCGGCCCGCCATAGCCGAGCCCCGCAAAGGCATAGTAGAAGGCGGGCACCAGGATGATGCCGCCCCCCACCCCGAGAAGTCCGGCGATCACGCCTGCGAATGCGCCGATCGCCAGAAGAAGCGCCAGCATCGGTAGCAGTTCAGACAGTCCCGGCATCGTGCACCCTCTCCCGCGATCCTTTCCCGGCAGATACAGCGCGCCGTTCGGATTGGCCAGAAGACTTGACCGGATCGTGGCGCAGGATCGTTGCGCATCTGTCGCAAGGCCGGGCATCGGTCAGCGCGCTTGGGTTCCTTCTGTCCGTCGGCCCTCCTGCGGTGATGACGCACCCGAAGATGATGGAAGCGGCCGAACCCGTCACCATCGAACAACACGGACGGAGCGGTGGGGCGGAACCGAGGGGTTGCCCGACACGTTGGCAGGGCACCTGATGGACGCTGCCGGAGGCGGCAACTTGACGCATCGGCGCGGAGGCCTATCCTCCGCTTCGCGAACAGGGCGCGTCAGTTAGGACGCCGGCCCGGATGATCATGAGAGGTGTGCGATGCAGGGCGGGTTGGTCCGGTCCGCTGCGATTCTCGGTTTGCTCTCTGCCGTGGGGCCGTTTTCGATCGACATGTATCTCCCGGCGATGCCGGCGATCGGCCATGCCCTCGACGCCGATGTCACGGGCGTGCAGATGACGATTACCGCCTTCTTCATCGCCTTCGGCCTCGCCCAGCTCGTCTACGGCCCCTGGGCGGATCAGGCGGGGCGCAAGCCGCCGCTCTATCTCGGGCTCGCGATCTTCATCGCCGGGTCGTTCGGCTGCCTGATGGCGGACGGCATCGGCACCCTGACCGCCTGGCGGTTCATTCAGGGCCTCGGCGCGGCGGTGGTCATGGTCGTGCCCCGGGCGATCATCCGCGATCTCCATACCGGGCACGCGGCGACGCGGCTCATGGCGCTGATCATGCTGGTGATCTCGGTCTCTCCGATGCTGGCGCCGCTGGCCGGGTCGGCGGTGATCGCCGTCGCCGGATGGCGGATGATCTTCGCGGTCCTCTGCCTTGCCGCGGTGGCGAGCCTCCTTATGACCGGTTTCCTCCTGCCCGAGACCCTCAGGCGCGAGGACCGCGTGCCGGTCAACCTGCGCTCGCTCCTGCGCGGAACGGCGACGCTTCTTCGCGACCGGATGTTCATGGGCCTGACCTTCGTCGGTGGCTTCGGCATGGCGAGCTTCTTTGTCTTCATCGCCTCGGCGAGCTTCGTCTATACCGGGCAGTACGGGCTGAGCCCGACCGGCTTCTCGCTGGCCTTCGCTCTCAATGCCATCGGCTTTTTCGCGGCGAGCCAGCTTGCCGCCGGTCTCGGTGCGCGCTGGGGTGCCCGGCGGGTCGTCCTTTGGGCGACGGCAGGATTCGCCGCCTGCGCCCTTGCGACACTGGGGCTCATCGGCTCCGGTATCGACGCGCTTCCGGTCCTCGTCGCCGGGCTCTTTCTCGGCAATGCCTGCCTTGGCCTGGTGATCCCGACCGTGATGGTCATGGCGCTCGATGATCATGGCGAGATCGCCGGCCTCGCCTCCTCGCTCGGCGGCACGATGCAGATGCTCGCGGGCGGGCTCGTGGTGATCCTCACCGGCCCGTTCTTCGACGGCACCGCACTGCCGATGGTCGCGGCCATTGCCGCCTGCGCCCTCGCGGCAACGGGGCTTGCGGTGCTGGTCCTCTCCCGCCCCAAAGCCGCGCGGGTCTGAGGGCTACGAAGCCTCCGGCGGGGATATCTGGAGAAGGATCAAGTAGCGATCAGGCCGCAAGCTCGCGCAACGGCGCCAGCGCCGCGTCAATCACGTCGAGCCCCGCCCCCGGCGCGTTGGCGCGTTCCGACAGGATTCTCCGCCAGGTTCGCGCACCAGGCTGGCCGTGGAAGAGACCGAGCATGTGGCGGGTGACCTGGTGGAGCCGCCCCCCGACCGCGAGATGCCGCGCGATGTAGGGGCGCATCAGGTCGACCACCTCGAACCGGTCAGGCCCCGGCCCGGCCCCGAAGATGCGCGCATCGGCCTCCCCCAAAACCTCGTAAGGTTCATGATAGGCCGTCCGCCCGATCATCACCCCGTCAAGCCCGTCGGCAAGAAACGCCTCGGCCTGATCGAGCGAGGTTATGCCGCCATTGACCGAGATGTGCAGCGCCGGGAACGCCCGCTTCATCGCGAGGACGAGAGGGTAGTCGAGCGGCGGGATGTCGCGGTTCTCCTTCGGGCTCAGCCCCTGAAGCCATGCCTTGCGGGCATGGATGGCAAAGCGCGTCACCCCGGCGCCGGAGACGGTTTCGAGGAAGGCCGGAAGCACTTCCTCGGGCACCTGATCGTCGACGCCGATCCGGCATTTCACCGTCACCTCGACCGGCGCCGCCGCGATCATCGCCGCCACGCAGTCCGCGACAAGGCCCGGCCGCTCCATCAGCACCGCGCCGAAGCACCCCGACTGAACCCGGTCCGACGGGCAGCCGACATTGAGGTTGATCTCGTCATAGCCGTAATCGCCCGCGATCCGCGTGGCTTCGGCCAGTTCCGCCGGATCCGACCCGCCCAGTTGCAGCGCCACCGGGTGCTCGACCGCATCGAAGCCCAGAAGCCGGTCGCGGTCCCCGTGGATCACCGCCGGCGCCGTCACCATCTCGGTATAGAGG
>JBNKFC010000468.1:0-17150 GCA_050289105.1 Paracoccaceae bacterium
GCCGGCAAGGCGCAGAACACCTATCGCGGTCTCGTGTCGATGCACCCGAAGGCGAAGAACTCGCGCAACTATACCCAGTGCGACAGCCTTCTCATCGGCGACAAGTGCGGGGCGCATACGGTTCCCTATATCGAGGTGAAGAACAACTCCTCCCGCGTGGAGCATGAGGCGACGACCTCGAAGGTCGATGACGACCAGCTCTTCTACTGCCGCTCGCGCGGCATGGACGAGGAGGAGGCGGTGGCGCTCGTCGTCAACGGCTTCTGCCGCGAGGTGCTGCAGGCGCTGCCGATGGAATTCGCCATGGAGGCACAGAGCCTTGTCGCCATTTCACTGGAAGGGTCCGTGGGGTGACACAACACCGAGAGCTTCTGGATGCGCTCGAAGAGCGGCTTCGCTCGCCGGAGTTCCGCTCGATTTCTGGTGGAACTTCTATCGTGATCGCGCGTCCGGAAGAGACGCGTCTGGTCGTCGAGGCGAAGGGAATGGATCCGGAACTGCGCGTCGAGGCAAGGCCGCTCGACTCGGCGAATGCGCCCGACAACCGGGCGCGGGTCATTTTGAAAAGCAGCCGAGGCGGCGCCGACTATGCCGACTTCGCGGTCGACGGGCTGGTCATGGGCGTGCTGGGCATGGTTCTGGCCGCACGCGACGCGGTTCATGGATCCTGAAGGAAGTGAGTATTCGATGATCGTCACTACCACGCCCTCTGTCGAAGGCCATTCCATCACCCGCTACCACGGCATCGTGACCGGCGAGGCGATCCTTGGCGCGAACATCTTCCGCGATCTCTTCGCGCAGGTCCGCGACATCGTCGGGGGGCGGTCGGCCGCCTATGAGCAGGAGCTGGGCCGGGCGCGGGAAACCGCGCTTCGCGAGATGGAAGAACGCGCGGCAATGATGGGTGCCAATGCCATCGTCGGTGTCGACCTCGACTACGAGGTGATCAACAACATGCTGATGGTCTCGGCCTCCGGCACGGCGGTAACCCTAGGATGAGCGTTATTTTCTTCAATAAGGTGACGTTACGTCACTTCGCTTTGCGGCGGATTGATGACGACGCCGTCGCGAAAATCCCTTCTTTTGGGCCTGAATTCCGCCTCAAACCAACGTCAGGTTGCGCGGCGAAGGGGAAGACTCCGGGGCCACGTGATGACGATGCAGTTCGATCAGAAGGCAGTATTTGCGGAACGGCTGAAGCGTATTCAGTCCGGCAAGCAGTTCGAGCATGCGGACGTCATCGGCCACTCCACCCAGAAGCGTTACAACAAGGTCTTCGGCCTCAAGCCGGGCGCGAAGAAGAAGCCGAAGCGCACCTTCGCGGACAAGGTGATGGTCCTCATCGCGTTCCTCTGCGGGATGTCGTCGGTGCTGATCGGGCGGGTGGCGTATTTCCATCTGTCGAAGATCGAGGGGCTGCCGCCGGCGTTCTACGACCTCGGCACGCGGGGCATGGTGCTCTTCACCTTCGTGCTGGCGATGATCCTGATCGTGATCTTCCACCTGTCGAACAGGTCGCGCTTTCAGGCCCTGCTGGTCGGCTGCGTGGTGATGCACTACGGCGAGGCCGCGGTCGCGTCGAACGCACCGGAATTCTGGTCCCACATATTCTCGGCCGACTATGCGGCCGCGATGGCCGAACAGGGCCGGGACTACAAGCTGACGCCGGCGGGCTAAGCCACATTCCATCCATGATCCCTGCGGTCCGGGCCGATGGCCCCTGGGCCGCGATAGCTATTTGAGCGAGGAAAAGATGCTGAAAATCGAGAACCTGCAGGTCAAGCTTGAAGACGAGGACAAGCAGATCCTCAAGGGCGTCGACCTGACCGTCGAACCGGGGCGGGTCCATGCGATCATGGGGCCGAACGGGTCGGGCAAGTCGACGCTGTCCTATGTGCTGTCGGGGCGCGAGGGCTATGTCGTCACCGGCGGCAGCGCCACGCTTGATGGCAAGGACCTCCTGGAGATGGAGCCCGAGGAGCGGGCGGCGGCCGGGCTGTTCCTGGCCTTCCAGTATCCCGTCGAGATCCCCGGCGTCGGCAACATGACCTTCCTGCGCACCGCTTTGAATGCGCAGCGCAAGGCGCGCGGGCTTGAGGAGATGAGCGCGGGCGAGTTCCTGAAACTCGTGCGCGAGAAGGCCAAGACGCTGAAGATCGACGCCGAAATGCTGAAGCGCCCGGTGAATGTCGGCTTTTCAGGCGGCGAGAAGAAGCGCAACGAAGTCCTGCAGATGGCGGTGCTGGAACCCTCCATGTGCATCCTCGACGAAACCGATTCCGGGCTGGATGTCGATGCGATGCGGCTTGTCGCCGACGGGGTGAATGCGCTTCGCGATGCGGGCCGCGGGTTTCTCGTCATCACGCATTACCAGCGCCTTCTCGACCATATCAAACCCGACGTGGTCCATATCATGGCCGACGGTCGGATCGTGAAGACCGGGGGGCCGGAACTGGCGCTCGAGGTCGAGAAAAACGGCTATGCCGGCATTCTGGCGGAGATGGCCTGATGGCGGCGCCGATGCGAAAGGACGACGGAAGGGTCGCGGCCACCGAGGCGCGGATCGCGGCGCTCGACCTGCCGACGGGCGGGTTTTCGGCGGCGGCGCGAGCGGATGCGCTTAAGCGACTGCGGACGATGGGGCTGCCCGGCCGGCGCGACGAATATTGGAAATTCACCGATCCCGCCGCCTTCAATGCGCCGGACTCGAAAGCCGCCGTCTTCGACGCGGCCGAGACGCAGATCTTCGGCGAGATCGACCGGCTGACGCTGGTCTTCGTCGACGGCGCCTTTGACGCCGCCGCCTCGGACGATCCGGCGCTGGCGGGGGTCGAGATCACCCGGCTGGCCGAGACCGCGCGGACCGACATCCATTGGGCGCAGGACCTTTACGGAGTGCTCGAGGCGCGCGGCCAGTCTCCGGTCGCGCGGCCCTTCGCGGCGCTCAACACCGCGGCGGCAACCGACGGCGTGCTGATCCGGGTGACGGGGAAGGCGGCGAAGCCGGTGCATCTCGTCTACCGCCATGTCTCAGACACGTCGGACGCGGTTCTCCATCACTGTGTGAAGGTGGAGCCGGGGGCGGAACTGACGCTTCTGGAAAGCGGACCGGCGGCGGCGCGGTTCAACAAGGTGCTGGAGGTGGATGTGGCCGAGGGCGGCCGGTTCCACCATGTCCGGGCGCAGGGCCGCGACCATGAGCGGCGGGCGATCACCCATATTTTCGCCCGCGTGGACGAGGCGGCGCTCTTCAAGTCCTTCACCCTGACGGTGAACGGCCAGATGACCCGCAACGAATGTGTGATTGAGATCGTCGGTGACGATGCGGTCGCGCATGTCGCGGGGGCGGCGCTCGGCGATGGCCGGACGGGGAAGTTCCATCACGACGACACCATTTTCATCACCCACGATGCCGTCGGCTGCGAAAGCCGTCAGGTCTTCAAGAAGGTGCTGAAGAACGGCGCGACCGGCGTTTTCCAGGGCAAGATCCTGGTGAAGCCCGGCGCCCAGAAGACCGATGGCTACCAGATCAGCCAGTCGCTGCTTCTGGACGAGGACAGCCAGTTCCTCGCCAAGCCGGAACTGGAGATCTACGCCGACGACGTGCAGTGTTCGCACGGCTCGACCACCGGGGCGATCGACGAGACGGCACTTTTCTATCTCCGTTCGCGCGGGGTGCCGAAAGAGGATGCGACGGCGCTTCTGATCCTGTCCTTCCTTGCCGACGCGATTGCCGAGATCGACGACGAACGCCTTGCGGCTGATATCGTCGCGCGGCTCGAAGGCTGGCTGGCGCGCAGGAAGGGCTGATGTCGGTTACAGACGATATCGTCGCCACCTACCGGGGGCCGAAGCCGGTCGTGCGCCGGCTTCTGGCCGGCAATGCGCATGAGGCGCGGGCGCTGGCCTACCTACTGTCCGCGTTGGCGGTCATCTACATCGCGCAATGGCCGGGGCTGTCGCGCGATGCCCATCTCGACCCCTCGGTGCCGCTGACGCAACGCATGGTGGCTGCGCTTCTTGCGGTTTTGGCAACGATCCCGGTCTTCTACCTGCTCGCCGCTTTGGGCCATGTCGCGGCCCGCGCCCTCGGCGGTCGCGGCAGCTTTTTCGGCGCGCGGATCGCGCTGTTCTGGGCGCTGCTGGCGGTGACGCCGCTGATGCTGTTCCAGGGCCTTGTCGCGGCCTTCGTCGGGCCGGGGGCAGGGATGACGCTGACGGGGGTAGTGGTCTTCGCGGCCTTCCTGTGGTTCTGGATCGCGGGTCTGTCGGTGGCTGAATTCGGGGGCGACAGGTGAGCGGATATCGCGATCTTCTTGTTGACCTTACCCGGCAGAGCCTGCGCGACCCGCAAGGCGCCGCGCGCCGGCTCATCGCGCTTGATCCGCCGATGGAGGCGCGCTGGCTTGCGCTTTTGCTGGTCTCCGTGCTTGCGGTACTGGAAACGCGGTTGGCGCTGCTGGGGATGTCGGCCGACGATTACGGTGGCGTGTTCGGGATCGTTGCCAATCCCTGGCTTGGCGTTCCCGCCCAGGCCCTATCGCTGCTGACGATCGCGGTGGCGATCGCCTGGATGGGCCGGCTATTCGGCGGCAGAGGGACGTTCCCGGATGCGCTCCTTCTCGTGGCCTGGCTCGAATTCCTGCTCACCCTCGCGCAGGCGGTGCAGATGGTGGTGATGATCGCGTTGCCACCCCTTGGTGCGCTGGTGGCCCTCGGCGTCATGGGCGCGTTTCTCTGGCTGATGGCGCAGTTCATCGCGACTCTGCACGGGTTTCGCAGTCTCCTCAAGGTGTTCCTCGGCATGGGGGTCGGGTTCGCCAGCATCGTGGTGTTCCTGGCGCTGCTCTTTGCGGCGCTCGGCATTGTCGTCGCGGTCTAGAAAGGCAGAACATGTATGACGTCGAAAAGATCCGCGCCGATTTCCCGATCCTCGCACGCGAGGTGAACGGCAAACCGCTCGTCTATCTCGACAACGGGGCCTCCGCCCAGAAACCGCGCGTGGTGATCGATGCGATGACCCGCGCCTATGAGCACGAATACGCGAACGTGCATCGTGGCCTGCACTACCTGTCGAACCTTGCCACGGACCGATATGAAAACGTCCGCGCAATCGTCGCGCGGTTTCTGCACCTGCCCGATCCGGAAGAGGTCGTCTTCACCACCGGCACGACGGAGGGCATCAACCTCGTCTCCTACGCTTGGGCGGCGCCCAGGATGGGGCCGGGCGACGAGATCGTGCTGAGCGTGTTGGAACATCACGCCAACATCGTTCCCTGGCACTTCCTGCGCGAACGGCAGGGTGTCGTGCTGAAATGGGTGGAGCCGGAGGCGGATGGCGCACTCGATCCGCAAAAGGTCATCGACGCGATCGGACCGAGGACAAAGCTTGTCGCCGTCACCCAGATGTCGAACGTCACCGGCACGCTGGTCGATGTCGCGGCGATCTGCCGGGGCGCTAGGGAGAAGGGCGTGCCGGTCCTCGTCGACGGCAGCCAGGGCGCGGTGCACCGGCCGGTCTCGGTGCCCGACATCGGTTGCGATTTCTACGCGATCACCGGGCACAAGCTTTACGGCCCGTCGGGGTCCGGCGCGATCTGGATCGCCAAGGAGCGGATGGCCGAGATGCGCCCCTTCCTCGGCGGCGGCGACATGATCCGCGAAGTGAGCCGCGATGCGGTGACCTACAACGACCCGCCGATGAAGTTCGAGGCCGGCACCCCCGGCATCGTCCAGCAGATCGGCATGGGCGTGGCGCTGGAATACCTCATGGACCTCGGGATGGAGAACGTCGCCGCGCATGAGGCGGGGCTGCGCGATTACGCGTCCGAACGGCTGAAGGGGCTGAACTGGCTGAACGTGCAGGGCAGCGCTCCGGGCAAGGGCGCGATCTTCTCGTTCACGCTTGAGGGTGCGGCCCACGCCCACGACATATCGACCGTGCTCGACAAGAAGGGGGTGGCGGTGCGGGCGGGAACGCATTGTGCCATGCCGCTGATGGAGCATCTGGGGGTAGGGGCCACGTGCCGCGCGTCCTTCGGTCTATACAACACCAAGGCCGAGGTCGATGCCCTGATCGAGGCGTTGGAGCTGTGCCATGAACTCTTCGGCTAGGGCCGCCCCGGTAAATTTCATGAAAGCTTCGGAATAGCTTCCGGACGCCCGGAAGGGCCGTCTGGCACACTCTAAGTGTTCCGCGATATGCGGTCACCGTCAGGGAGAGTGCCATGACCATCCTGCATCTGGACGCCTCGCCGCGCCGCTTTTATTTCGTGGCGAGGCTTCGCGAGTGGAGCGCGCGGCGGCATGAAGAGCGAGAGTTGCGTATCGGGGTCGAACGTCTCGCGGGGCTGTCGTCCCATCTTCTCGCGGATATCGGGATCGATGATCGCGAGCTTCTGCCGACGGAGCCAGAACCTGTCACCTTCGGCCGCACTTGACAGCATGGGCACGCGCAACCGACCCTGAGCGGGTAGTGCGCGGGGCGGATACGATGACGTCAGGCCAGGGGCAGGTGCAGATCGGCGGGGCGATCTTCGATCCCGATGCCGGAACTCTCCGCCGTGATGGCGTGATCGTGCCGCTGCGCCGGAAGGCGTTTCAACTGCTCAGTTTCCTGGTGGGCCGGCCTGATCAGGTGGTGCCCAAGAGCGACTTAATGGACGCGCTCTGGCCGAACGTTGCCGTCACCGAGGATTCCCTTTCGCAGGCGGTTCGGGACGTGCGCAGCGCGCTGGGTGACGATGCGGGGGACGTGATCCGGACGGTCAAGGGGCGCGGCTACCTGCTGGCGGGCGCGGCGACTGAGCCCGGGGCATCCGTGGCCGAGCGCCCACGCTTCCCGCGCGTCGCGATCCGTCCGTTTGCGACCGAACTGGTGGGCAAGTCCGCCGTCCCGATGATTGACATGCTGGCGGATGAAATAGCGGCGGGGCTTGCGCGGTTCCGCACCATCCAGGTGTTGTCAGACCTGTCTTTGGCGCGTCCAAAGCGGCCGGCCACCGCATCGGCCCCTGATCCGGGCGTGCCCAACGTCGATTACCTGATCGATGGTGCCGCGTTGCCCTCAGGCGACGGTGTGGCCCTGCGCGTCCGCTTGATCGATACGGCATCCGGCGCGCTGGTCGCCAGTGAGCTGTTCGATTGTTCCGGTACGCAGTTTCTCAATGCCCAGAGCATCGTCGTCCAGCGGATCGTGGGGTATTTGCAGGCTGGCATCGAAAGCCAGCCGCGCCTCGGGGCGGCTGCGCGCGCGGTAGAGGACCTTAGCGCCCTCGACCATCTTGCGCGCGGGCTTTGGGCAAGTCACAGCGACTCGCCAAACGCAGCCGAGGAGGCAGAGGCCCATTATCGGCGCGCTGTGAAAGCCGACCCTGACCTCGCACTCGGCTGGACGAACCTGGCTGCCGCAATCGTTGCCGTCCACGATTTCGGGGGCGCGCCCAGGGAGGTACTCGACACGGCCTTGGCCTATGCCCTGAAGGGAGTCGCTTTGGCTCCACACGAGTCGCGGACCCATTCAGTGGTTGGGTATCTGCGATGTTTCAGGGGTGAATACGCGGCGGCGGAGGAGAGTGCGACGCGCGCGAATGCGCTCAACCCAGCCAGTTCGGACGCAATCACCGATATGGTCGTTGTGCACCTGACACGAGGTCGCCCGGTGGAGGCGATGGAATGGGTGGACCGGCTGTCCGAGGTCCAGCCCTTCGCCAGCATCCATGAGCACACCCTGCGCGGCGAGGCGCTCTACATGCTGCGGCGTTACGGGGAAGCGGCGGATGAGTTCCTGCGGGTCTGGGCGCTGTCGAACCGCCGCCGCGCGTTTCTGGCGGCCATGCTCGCGCAGGCAGGGCGGAACGCGGAGGCGGTGGACCAACTGCAAGCCCTGTCGGAAAGTGATCCGGGATTCGACCATGTCCAGAGCCTCCTGAACGGCTACAAATATGAGAACAAGGACGATCGCGATCACCTTCTCCAGGGAATCCAGAAGGCCCTGTCGCTCTTGTAGTCGCCCGGATTCGACCTCCTGGCAGATGGACGGCCCCGAGATCTCTCAGCGGCTTGCGCCGGTGCCGCCCGGCGGCTATAGAGCGGAAGCGCTGCACCCGTAGCTCAGCTGGATAGAGCGCTGCCCTCCGAAGGCAGAGGTCACAGGTTCGAATCCTGTCGGGTGCGCCAAATTTCCACTCCACATATCGAAAGGGACGATCCGTCCCGTGCCCGATGGCGCGCCCTGTCTTCCGGATGGTCACAGACTGATGCAGGGTATGGCGTGAAAACAGAAAGGCGCCGGAAACCGGCGCCCTTTTCCTGTAGTCGGGGTGAGCCCTGTCAGCTGCCCCAGGTCCGGATCGGACCGCAATCCATGTGCACGAAGTTCGACCGGGAATACTTGCCGACGCCGCCAGCGTCGCAGGCCGTCGCCGCGCGGTATACCTGGCTGACCGAGCGCGACCGCAACCGAAGATCGGCCGCCTGGGCTTTCATGTGCAGCGAATTGCGCGCAACGCCGCGCGAGGAGGAGCGCAGGAGCGCATTGGTCTTGGCGGTGCGATATCCGGAGAGGAGCATGTAGGGCTCGCTGACATCGAGAAGCCGGTGGGCGGCCGCGGCGATGTCGATGGTGCGCGGATCGATGTCCTTCGTCTCGTCCGAGCGCCAGTCGCGCATGAAGTAGGTGATTTCGTTAAGCGCCTCGGGAATGTAGTTCCCCTCGATCCAGTAGATCGTGTCGATATTCTCACCCGTGCGGCCCGAATACATGCGGATGCGACGGATGTCGCCGGCGCCGCGCAGGAAGCCGAACGCTTTGGAGCTTGTCGGGGCCGCAACCACGGCTGTTGCCGCAAAAGCCGCAAGAAGTCCCCGCCGAGTGAACCCCGAGGTAGAATGATCTGTCATGGCTACACGCCTGTCCCGTCGCTTTTCGCCGCTTTTTCAGCGGCTTGATAACTTCGAATTCCCCAAGTGCTGCGTTGTTATGGCACAAGACGATTCCTCCGCCAACCGGGCAATTGTCCGCAGTCTGGAAATTCAAGCTTGATCGGCAAGATTTCGCTGAATCGCGGCCGTTGTGGCTTTTCGGTCCAGGATTTCGTTCGCGCGTGGCGGAAATGCGACAGCTGTGCCCTGCGTCACTCAGAACTGGTGGTTTCGTGAATGGACTCGTCGTTTGGAATGCCGGACACTATTGGAAAGGCACGAACAGGACTTCATATTCAGAGGCTTTCATGACGTCGATGAACCGGCGCGCGGCATTCTTAAATTTAGCGACATTTCTTACTCTGCCGCCCCTTCTGATCGGTGCCGGAACAGCGAACGCGCTGACTCCGGCCGATCTTGCCTTTCGGCAGGCCGTTGCCGAGAAAGCCGCTGCCGACGAGGCGGTGGCCACGTTCTACCGGGAACGTGACTATGCCCCGCTCTGGACCTCGGGCGGTGACGCCGAGCGGCGCGCGGCGCTGTTCAGCGCTTTCGCGAAGGCCGGCGATCACGGGTTGCCCGCGCCTGCCTATCGCTCAGACGCGTTGAAGGCGGCGTTTGCGGCGGTCGGGTCGGAGCGGCAGCGCGGGAAGCTGGAAGTGGAAGTGACCGAGGCTTTCCTTGCCTATGCGCGCGACGTGCAGACCGGTTTCATCACGCCGGCAAGCGTCGATCCGGGGCTTGTCCGCAAGGTGCCGCTGCGTGACCGTCTGGAGACGCTGAGGACGTTTGCCGCGTCCGAGCCGGCGGCGTTCCTGCGGGCTCTGCCGCCCCAACTGCCCCAGTACGAGGAGCTTCGCCGAGCCAAGTTCGACCTGCAGGTGGTCATCGCTGGCGGCGGCTGGGGCGCGGCCGTGTCGGCGAAAGATCTTCGCCCCGGTGACAGCGGAGCGGACGTGATCGCGCTGCGCGACCGGCTCATGCGCATGGGGTATCTCGGTCGCTCGGCGTCGGTGGACTATGACGGGGCGCTACAGAAGGCGGTGCAGAAGTTCCAGCTCGGTCACGGCCTGACGCCCGATGGCATCGCCGGCGCCGGGACCATCGCCGAGATCAATGTCGGCCCGGACGCGCGTCTGCGCTCGGTCGTGGTGGCGATGGAACGGATGCGCTGGATGAACGGCATCACGCTCGGCAAGCGGCACATCTGGGTCAACCTGCCGGATTTCACCGCGAAGATCGTCGATGACGGCAAGGTGACGTTCGAGACGGTCACCGTTGTCGGCATGGACCAGCACGACCGCCGAAGCCCGGAATTCTCCGACGAGATGGAGTTCATGGTCATCAACCCGACCTGGAACGTGCCGCGCTCCATCACCGTCAAGGAATACCTGCCGATGCTGCAGAAGAACCCGAATGCGGCGGGACATCTGAAGATCGTCGACCGGCGGGGCAGGGTGGTGAACCGGGCCGAGACCGACTTCACGCAGTTCACCGCGCAAAATTTCCCGTTCTCGATGTCGCAGCCGCCGTCGGACAGCAACGCGCTCGGCCTCGTGAAATTCATGTTCCCGAACCCGTGGAACATCTACCTGCACGACACCCCGTCGAAGTCGCTGTTCCAGAAGGAGGTGCGCGCCTTCAGCCACGGCTGCATCCGGCTCGGCGATCCGTTCGACTTCGCCTATGCGCTCCTGGCACGGCAGACCGACGATCCGAAAGGGCTGTTTGAGGAACACCTGCGGACCCGCAACGAGAACACCATCATGCTGGATGAACCGGTGCCGGTGCACCTGGTCTATTTCACCGCCTGGCCGTCCGCGCGCGGAGAGATCGAATACCGCCGCGACGTCTATGGTCGTGATGCGCGGATTTTCGATGCGATGCAGGCTGCCGGGGTGGTCTTGGACGGGGTTCAGGGCTAAATCCGATCTCGGGGTCAGGCTCGACCCGGGAATGGATGCGGAACAATGCGAAAGTCCCATACGATCGAGGAGATCGCCCATGCGCTCGGCGCCGAGGCCGAGGGCGACCTTGCACTGCCTGTAACCGGCGTTGCCGAGCCGTCGCAGGCGGGACCCGACGATCTTGCCCTTGCCATGGACGCGAAATACGCGGGCGGCCTTGCCGACGGCGCGGCGCGGGCGGCGGTCCTCTGGCCCGGCGCCGACTGGCGGTCGCTCGGGCTGAAGGCGGCGATCTTCGCACCGCGGCCGCGTCTGGCGATGGCGGCGATCACGACGGCCTTCGATGTGGGGCCGGGCATTGCCGAGGGTATCCATCCAACCGCGATTCTCGGGCCGGACGTGACCATAGGCATCGGCGCGGCCATCGGCCCCTTCACCGTCATCGGCGCGGGCACGTGCATCGGTGCCGGCGCGCGGATCGCCGATCACGTCAGCATCGGCGAGGGCGTGCGCATCGGCGACGATGCCCTCATCCTTTCCGGGGTCCGCATCGGCCGGAATGTCCGCATCGGCGACCGCTTCATCTGCCAGCCCGGAGCGGTCATCGGTTCGGACGGGTTTTCCTTCGTGACCCCTGAAAAGTCGGGTGTGGAGGAAATCCGCGAGACGCTGGGGGAGCGCACCGAAATCCGCGCGCAGAAATGGCTGCGCATCCAGTCGCTCGGCGGCGTCGAGATCGGCGACGACGTCGAGGTCGGGTCGAATGCGACCATCGACGCCGGCACGATCCGCGCGACGGCGGTGGGCAACGGCACCAAGATCGACAACCTCGTCCATCTCGGCCACAACGTGGTCGTCGGCGAGGATTGCCTGCTCTGTGGCCAGACCGGCATCGCCGGGTCCGCGAAGATCGGCAACCGGGTGATCCTTGGCGGGCAGTGCGGCGTGTCCGACAACATCTTCGTCGGCGATGACGTGATCGCGGGCGGCGGGACCAAGATCATGTCGAACGCGCCGGCGGGGCGCGTGCTGCTCGGTTACCCCGCGATCCGGATGGAGACCCACATTCAGGCCTGGAAGAACATCCGCCGCCTCGGCCGGCTGTTCGAGCAGGTTGCGGCCCTTCGCGCCATTGTTACAAGTTCCGGCGAGGAAGTCCGCAAGGAGGTCCAGGATGACGATGAGCGTTAAGGACAGGATCATTGCAATCATCGCCGAGCAGGCGGTGCTGGACATATCCGAAGTCTCGCCGGAGATGAGTCTCGATGAACTCGGGATCGACAGTCTGGGGCTGGTGGAGGCGATCTTTGCCATCGAGGAGGAGTTCGACATCTCGGTTCCGTTCAACGCCAACGAACCCGGCAAGAACGAATTCGACATCTCGTCCGTCGCCGCAATCATCAGGGCCGTGGAAGATCTGGTGGCCCGGTCGAAATGAGACGCGTGGCCATTACCGGCGCTGGGACGGTCAACGCGCTTGGCCATGACGTCGCCACGACGATGGTGGCGTTGCGCGAAGGGCGCTGCGGGATCGGCCCGCTCGACTTTCGCGACGTGGAGCGGCTCTCGATCCGCATCGGCGGACAGGTGAGGGGCTGGGAGGCGGAGGCGCATTTCAACCGACAGGACATCGCGCTCTACGACCGTTTCACGCAGTTCACGATGTTGTCCGCGCGGCAGGCCATCGCGCAGTCGGGCCTCGATTTCCGCGGCGATCTCGGCCTCGACTGCGGGGTCGTGCTTGGCACGGCCGGAGGCGGGGTCAACACGTGGGATGAGAACTACCGCTCCGTCTATGAAGAGGGGAAGAACCGCGTCCACCCCTTCGTCGTGCCGAAGCTGATGAACAATGCCGCGGCCAGCCATGTCAGCATAGAATGGTCGCTGCGCGGCCCGTCCTTCACCGTCGCCACGGCCTGCGCCTCATCGAACCACGCGATGGGGCTTGCGTTCCAGATGGTGCGTTCGGGGGCCGCGCGGGCGATGGTCACCGGAGGCGCCGAGGCGATGCTCTGTTTCGGCGGCGTCAAGGCCTGGGAGGGATTGCGCGTCATGTCGAAGGACGCCTGTCGTCCCTTCAGCGCCAACCGCAACGGCATGGTGCAGGGCGAGGGCGCGGGCGTCTTCGTCTTCGAGGATTGGGAGCATGCGCGGGCGCGCGGTGCCGATATCCTCGCAGAGGTGGCGGGCTTTTCGATGACCTCGGACGCGGCCGACATCGTCATGCCGAACCAGGCCGGGGCGGAGCGGGCGATCTCGGGGGCGCTGCGCGATGCGAAGCTCGCGCCGGGGGACGTCGGCTATGTCAACGCCCACGGCACCGGAACCGCGGCCAATGACAAGACCGAATGCGCCGCCGTTGCCCATGCGTTCGGCCACCACGCCGACCGGCTGATGATCTCGTCGACAAAATCGATGCACGGCCATCTTATCGGCGGCACCGGGGCGGTGGAGCTGCTCGCCTGCATCATGGCCCTGCGCGACGGGGTGATCGCGCCCACGATCGGCTACGAGGAGCCGGACCCGGAATGCGCGCTGGACGTGGTCCCGAATGTCGCGCGCGAGGCGAAGGTGGAGGCGGTGCTCTCGAACGCGTTTGCCTTTGGCGGGCTGAACGCGGTCATCGCTTTGCGGCGGGCCTGACGCCAACCTGCGTTCGGCGCGTCGCCGGGCACAATCTTCTGATTATGCGGACGATCGGTGAGGAAAAGAAATGGCCGCCCCGAAGGCGGCCATTCGAGCCTGGCGATTGCCGCCTGCGTCACTGCTTCGGCGCGTTGGCCTTGGTGACCGCCTCGAAACCGGCGGTGAAGCCGCTCAGAGAGATCTCCACGTCGACGGTCCGCGTCGGGTCGGCGACCGGCACCACCGAAAGCACCGCGACTTTGCCCTTTTTGAAGCCTGCGATGTCATCCTTGGTGAAGCCGACACGGGCGACGCAGCCGACTTCGGTGCAGAAGGTGAACGGATACCGCTTGGTGTCGCCGCCATCGACGGCGATGTTGAGCTGCTGGGTCAACAAGGTCTCGAGTGGGGTGATGATCGTCGCCCCGGCCACGGCCTCGCCGCCTTCGGGAAGTGCCACGAGGCTGATCTCCGAGATCGGCTTGTCGGTCGCCTTGTCCTTGAGCAGCTGATAGAGCTGGCACGGGTCGGAGCCGTCCTCTGTCCTGATGCAACGCAGTTGCCAGGCGTCGAAGGTTTCCTGGACATAGGGCTCGCCGACACCGTTGGCCGGAGCGTCGGCGGTGGCGGGCGCCTCGGTCGCGGGGGCGGCCGTCCCGGTGTCGGACGTTGCCGGTGCCGCCGCCTCCTGTGCCAGGCTTGGCGTCGCCGCGACGAGGGCCAGGATCAGGGTCAGCGGTCTGGTCAGTGCGAACATGGGTTCTTTCCGTTCATCCATGGGGATTTTCGGCTTGGCTTTAACATGTCGCCTTCGGAGTGTCAGCGGCGAAAGCGGGGATTTTCGGGGCGAGCGGCATTCCGCCAAGGCCTTCCAACACCGGGCCGGCGTTGATGCCGGTGCGGGAAGATAAAAAGGGCCCCCAAGAGGGGCCCTTTCCTAATCTTTCGCTCCCTGTCGGACAGGCCGACTTAGTCATTGACGCGAACGCTATTCAGTTCGGCCCATTGCGTCAACCGGAAAAATCGCACGTTCCACGAAATTGATTTTCCACGAAAAAAAGCCGCGTCCGAGGGCGCGGCCAGTCTGACAGGGAGGAAGTAACATCCGGGGCAATGAGGACACGCGCCCGAATGCATTCGACTCTGGCATGGCAGGGTTAAGAATGTATTGTGTCGCCAGGACGAGTTTGGCGACGGGGGACGACGTGTTGACAGAAGGCGGGATCTTTGTCGGAGGCGGCGGAGAGGGATACGGGACGCCGCAGGAACTCCTGCTGAAATACGGCAACCGCCACGGGCTGATCGCCGGTGCGACCGGCACCGGCAAGACGGTGACGCTGCAGATCCTCGCCGAGGGGTTTTCCGCCGCGGGTGTTCCGGTCTTCCTGTCCGACGTCAAAAGCGATCTTGCCGGTCTCGCCGTGGCGGGATCGAGCAGCGCCAAGCTGCACGACGCCTTCATGAAGCGCTGCGCCACGATCGGATATGACCTGCAATATCAGGCGTTTCCGGTCGCCTTCTGGGACCTTTTCGGCGAGCAGGGGCACCCGATTCGAACGACCGTGACCGAGATGGGACCGCTGCTCCTCGCCCGGCTCATGGATCTCAGCGAGCCGCAGGAGGGTGTCCTGAACATCGCCTTCCGGCTGGCCGATGAGGAGGGGCTGCCGCTTCTCGACCTGAAGGACCTGCAGGCGATGCTGGTCTGGATCGGCCAGAACGCCGCCGAGATCGGCCTGCGCTACGGCAACGTCGCCCCGGCGACCGTGGGGGCGATCCAGCGCCAGCTTCTCGTCCTTGAAAATCAGGGCGGTACGCGCCTGTTCGGCGAGCCGGCGCTGGATCTCAAGGACATGATGCGCACCGCAGCGGACGGGCGCGGGCAGATCAATATCCTCGCCGCCGACCGGCTAATGTCCTCGCCGCGGCTTTACGCGACCTTCCTTCTGTGGCTCCTGTCGGAGCTTTTCGAGGAACTGCCCGAGGTCGGCGACCCCGACAAGCCGAAATTCGTGTTCTTTTTCGACGAGGCGCACCTTCTCTTCGACGACGCGCCGAAGGCGCTGGTCGACAAGGTGGAACAGGTCGCGCGGTTGATCCGCTCGAAAGGAGTGGGGGTCTATTTCATCACCCAGAATCCGGCCGACGTGCCTGACGACGTGCTTGGCCAGCTCGGCAACCGGGTGCAGCACGCGCTGCGCGCCTTCACCGCGAAGGACCAGAAGGACCTAGCCCGCGCCGCGCAGAATTACCGCCCGAACCCGCGTTTCGATACGGAGACCGCGATCAAAGAGGTCGGCACCGGCGAGGCCGTGACCTCGTTCCTCGAAGCGAAGGGAATCCCGGCTGTGGTCGAACGCACCCTCGTGCGTCCGCCGGCAAGCCAGCTTGGCCCGATCACGCCCGAGGAGCGGCGCGCGGTCGTGGCCGCCTCCGGGCTCGGTGCGAAATACGACACCGTCATCGATCGCGATTCGGCTTTTGAGCGGTTGCAGGCTCGGGCCGCGAAGGCCGCCGAGGAAGCCGCGAAGGCCGCGGCTGAGGAAGAGCAACTGAAGGAGCAGGAGCGGGAGTTGAAATCCGCCCGGCGCTATGACGGGAGGGATGTCGGCCGTTCGACATCACGGCGGTCCTCGCGATCCGACAGCATTGCGACATCCTTCGGCAAGAGCCTCGCGCGACAGCTCGGCACGAAAACGGGCCAGGCGATCGTCCGCGGGATCCTGGGATCGCTCTTCAAGTCGCGCTGATCGCGCTCACTCGGCGCGCTTCCGCCATCGCGAAACCTTCCGGTCGGCAAAAGACCACCCGCCATATTCGCTGTCGAGAATGGTCATGTTCCTGCTCGAATCCGTCGCTATGGCTGCTCGCGCCGGGTGATCCAATCGCTCCGGCACACTGCCCTGGGGTGAGGAGCGATCGTCATGACGCGGAGTGCCGCCGAACAATACATGCTGGAACTCGTCAACCGGGCGCGGCTTGACCCGGCTGCGGAGGCCGCGCGCTTTGGCATTTCGCTGAACGAAGGCTTGGCCGCGGGCACGATCAACACGACCGCCAAACAGGTGCTGGCGCCCGATGACCTGCTGGAAGACGCGGCGGCAAATCACTCGCTCTGGATGCTCGCGACCGATACGTTCAGCCATACCGGTATCGGCAACAGCTCTCCCGGAGATCGGATGGTGGCCGCCGGATATGTGTTCAGCGGCAGTTGGACATGGGGTGAGAACATTTCCTGGCGCGGCACGCAGGGAACCCTCGACCCGGTGAGCGCCATCGCCTTTCAGCATCAAAGCCTCTTTCTCAGCCCCGGTCACCGTACCAACATCCTCGGCGGCGCCTTCCGCGAGATCGGGATCGCCCAGGAACTCGGGGCCTTCACCAGTGGCGGCAATACCTACAACGCCTCGATGGTGACCCAGAACTTCGCGAAATCTGGCTCATCGGTTTTCCTGACGGGCGTTGCCTATTCCGATTCGGACAATGACGATTTCTATTCGATCGGCGAGGGGGTTCAGGACGTCAGCTACGCGATCGGCGGCAATGCGACGCTGACGGCGGCCGCGGGGGGCTATGCGCTGTCGACGAGTGCAGCATCGGGGGTCAGCGTCACGGTGACGCCGCAGGGCGGATCGGCGTCGGTCGTGACGGTCGATCTCTCGGCCGGCAACGTGAAACTCGACCTCGTCGACGGCA
>JBNKFC010000469.1:0-3949 GCA_050289105.1 Paracoccaceae bacterium
ACCGATGCCATCGAATCCTCCGGGCGCGACATCGTCCTCGCCCTCGATCTTTCGGGCAGCATGGAGAAGGAGGATTTCTCGCTGGACGGCACTGCCCTGTCACGGCTCGCGGCGGTCAAGCGCGTTGCCGGCCAGTTCGTGGCTGGACGGAGCGGCGATCGGATCGGCCTCGTGGTGTTTGGCGACGAGGCGTATTTCGCTCAACCGTTGACCTTCGACGTGGCAGCGGTCGCGCGGGCGGTCGACGAGGCGGTGGTCGGCATTTCGGGCCGGTCAACCGCGATGTCGTATGGGCTCGGTCTCGCCATCAAGCGGCTTATCCGTTCGGACGCGCCGTCGCGGGTGGTGATCCTTTTGTCCGACGGGATCGACACCGACACCAAGACCGACCCGCTCGATGTCGGCCGGTTGGCCGCCGCGCACGGTATCCGGGTTCACACCATCGCGCTCGGCCCCGAGGACACGGAGACCGACCCCGCCGGTCGCGATGTCGTCGATGCCCGAACGCTGCGGGCTGTAGCCGAGGCGGGGGGTGGTGAAAGTTTCCGGGTGCGCTCCATGGCGGACCTGACCGCCGTCGCTGACGCGCTCGACAAGCTTGAGCCGAATCCGACGAAGCGCCCGCCGCTTCAGGTGGTTCACGAGCTTTGGATCTATCCCGCCTCGATTGCCCTTCTTCTCGTGGTCGTTCTTGCGTTCCGAAGGCCGTCGCGATGATCGCGCTTGGTCCGCTCTGGCTCCTGCGTCCGTGGTGGCTCATGGCTTTGCCGGCGCTTCTTTGCGTGGCCTATTGGGTCCACCGCCACGCCCGCGACCTCGGGGGATGGTCGCGGGTCGTGGATCCCAGGCTGCTCGCCGCCATGGCGGAGCTTGGGCACGTCGCCGGCGGGACGGGGTCGCGACGGGCCTACGTTCTGCTGGCCACGGGGGCGTTGCTGGCGCTGGCCCTAGCCGGGCCGGCGCTGAGGCGCGCGGATGCGCCGAGCTTTCGCAATCTCGATACGTTGCTTCTGGTCATGGACATGTCGCCGTCGATCACCGAGGGCGGCAATCTCGACGATGCCCAGGCGGTCGCGGCGCGGTTGGTGAAGCAGGGGGCGGGGCGGCCGGTCGGGCTTATCGTCTTTGCCGGGGAGGCCTATCTCGTGGCCGCTCCGACCGACGATCCCGAGACGCTCGAAACCCCCATCGCGGTGCTTTCGGCAGATACCATGCCGGATCGCGGCAGCCATCCAGACCGGGCGCTCGCCGCCGCGCGGGAACTGCTGGAACAGGCCAATATCCGGTCCGGCGACGTGGTGCTGATCTCGGACGGGGGCGGGGCGGGTCCTCCGGCGCTCGCCGAAGCGCGGCGCATCCGCGACTCCGGCGCCGCACTTTCGACGGTGGCGGTTCTGCCGCAGGCCGGGCAGCCCGACCTGCCGCCGGGCGATCCTGATGCCTTGGCATTGCTCGCCCGAGAGGGCGGCGGCGTCGCCGTTCTTTCGGGGGATGTGGAGCCGCTTGTCGGCCGGGTCGGAAACGTCCGGAACGACACGATCGGGAGCAACGACCTCGCCGGGCTGTTCTTCTTGGAGCTTGGGCGCTGGTTCCTCCTTGCCGCGATGGTGCCCGCCATCCTGCTTTTCGGGCGGAGGGCGTGATGCGAAAGGTCGTGCTTCCTCTCGTTCTCGCCGTCGGGTTTGGCTGCCTCCTCCTTGCCCGCCCGGCTGCTCTCGGCAAGCTCGCCCTTGTTCTCGGCTGGCCCCGGCCAGCGGCCGTTCTCCTCGGCGATCCCGCCATTGGCGGTGTCGCCGACTACCGCGCGGGGCGTCATACCGAGGCCGATGCTGCGTTCGCGACCGCCGGACGCAGGAGCACCTACAATCGCGGTCTCAGCCTTGCCGTGACCGGCAATCCTTCGCTTGCGCTCGCCTATTTCGATGCAGTGCTCTTCGCCAATCCAGCCGACGAGGACGCCCGGTTCAATCGCGGGATCGTCGCCGGGTTGATCGAGCCTGTCGTCGGCCGCGGAAACGGCCGTGGGCGTATCGCCGCCGCCGGAAAACGCGTCGGCGCGGCCGATGCCGAGGAAGCGCTGCGCCTGCAGATCGCCGACCAGACGAGCGTCCGGCGCCCCGTCGATGCGGGCGTGATCGCCGCCAATGACGAGTGGCTTCAGACCCTGCCCGACGATCCGGGCGAATTCCTGAAGAAACGCCTTCAGGCCGAATATGATCGACGCACTGCCAGGGGTTTGATCCGACCGGCGGAGGCCAACCCATGGTAATCAGGCTCCTCCTCCTGATTCTCGGTCTTGCCGCGGCTCCGCTCTCCGCCGAGGAAGCCGCGCGGCTTGAGATCATCGTGGGTGGTCCCGCAAAACCGGTCGCGGGCGAGATGATTCCTGTGGTGATCCGGGGCGAATACGATCTGGTCATCACGCTTGAGGACATGCTCATGCCCGAAGGCGACGATTTCGACTGGGTGCAGCTTGAACGCGACAGCTGGAACAGGGAGCGGCCAGAGGGCAAGGACCGACTGGTGGTGGAGCGCAGCATCGCGATCTACCCGCATCGCGCCGGACGGTTGAGTTTCGGTCCGGTCACTCACAGGCTGACTGTCGCGGAGGGCGGTGGCCGCGCGGTGCGGGAGGTGACGGCCAGTGCTGTCGCGATCGAGGTGGCGCCGTTCCCGGCGCAGTCGGTGAATTGGCCGCTTTCGGCGGCGGCGGTCGATGTGTCGGATGATCTGTCGACAGATCCGGCGGCACTGCGCGACGGCGAGACGCTGGTGCGGACCGTGACGATGACCATGCTGGGGCCGCTCGCCCCGATGCTGCCGCCCCGGCCGGCGCTCCGCGAACCGTGGCTCATCACCTTCGCCGCGCCCGAGATCCGCAAGACCGCGATCACCCCCGACGGCCCGGTGTCGACCGTGACCTGGACCTGGCAGCTTCGGCCGAAGACCGGGGAGCCGGGAGTCGTCGCCGGCGTAGATATTCCGTGGTTCAACACGGCCACACGGGCGATGGAGGTGATCCGGCTCGATCCGGTGCCTCTGGGATATTCGAGCTTTGCGACGAATCTCGGCGGGGCGGCCCGCTTTCCCGCATCGGAGATCGCGCTCCTCGCCGGGGCCTTCGTAGCCGGGCTTGCCGTCGGGCTGCTGGTCTTGACGGTCGGACAAAGACCGGTCGGTGTCCAGGGTCTGAGGCGGATCCTCCACCGCTTCTTGCCGAGCCGTGAGGTGTCGCGCATCCGCAGGGCCGGGCGCTCCGGAGATTTGAAAGCGCTGCTTGGCGCCACAATGACCCTGCTGTCCGATACCGGCATGCGCGTGTCGCCGCAGACCAGGCGCGGCCTCGACCAGCTCCATGCGCGGATCTATGCGCGCGTCCCGGATCCGACGCCGTTCGATGCGACAGGGTTCGTGCGCTCCGTCTTGCGGGACCGGCGCAAGGGGGATCGCGCCATGCACTGACTTGGTCCGGCGCCGACGTCCCGACCTGGGTGATCAGGCCTTGGGGGGTGCCGCCGGCAGCGTCAGGCGGGCTTCGAGCCCGGACGCGCCCGGATGCAGGGTCAGTTCCCCATGCAGCGAGGTCGCAATCTCGGCGGCGATGGCGAGGCCAAGGCCGCTTCCCGGTCCGCTGCTGTCGGCCCGAGCGCCGCGTGCCATGAGGGCGGCGATCCGGTCGGGCGGGATGCCGGGGCCATCGTCGGCCACGGAAAGCACGACCTGATCGGCCATTCTCCGGCCGGCGATCGTCACGTGGCTGCGCGCATGGCGGGCCGCGTTCTCGGCCAATGCGCCGACCGCTTCGGTAAGGTCGTCCGGGTCGGCAGCGGCGAACAGGCCGTCCGGCAGGTCGAACCGCCAGTCGAGGCGCGCGCCGTCCGCCGTGCGGCTGATGACCCGGTGCACCCGGCGGGCGATCTCGGCCAGATCGACCCTCTGCGCGGCGGCG
>JBNKFC010000470.1:0-2354 GCA_050289105.1 Paracoccaceae bacterium
GTCCTTGGCGGTGATCTTGTCGCCCATGATGCGGATATGCTCCGCCGTGGGGCCGATGAAGGTGATGCCGTGGTCTTCCAGAGCCTGGACGAAATTGGCGTTCTCGGACAGGAAGCCATAGCCTGGATGGATCGCCTGGGCCCCGGTGATCTCGCAGGCCGAGATGATCGCGGGGATCGACAGGTAGCTCTGCGCCGAGGGATTCGGGCCGATGCAGACCGACTCGTCTGCCATGCGGACGTGCATGGCGTCGGTATCGGCGGTCGAATGGACCGCGACCGAGCGGATGCCCATTTCGCGACACGCTCGGATCACCCGCAGCGCGATTTCGCCCCGGTTGGCGATCAGGATTTTCTCGAACATCAGGCCCTCACTCGATGATGAGAAGCGGAGCACCGTATTCGACCGGGCTGCCATCCTCGACAAGGATGCGCTTCACCGTCCCGGCGCGCGGCGCGGGGATGTGGTTCATGGTCTTCATCGCCTCGACAATGAGGACGGTCTGGCCTTCCTTGACCTGTGCCCCGATCGTGATGAACGGGTCAGCGCCCGGTTCGGGGGAAAGGTAGACCGTTCCGACCATGGGCGAGGTCACGGCGCCCGGATGGCTGGCCGGATCGGCAGGCGCCGCAGCGGCAGGGGCGGCGGCAACCGACGGCGCCGGCGCAGGTGCAGGCGCTGCGACCACTGTCGGTGCGGCGGCCGACGCAACCTGGGCCGGGTATTTTGTCACGCGGACGTTCAGACTGTCGTTTTCGGCATATTCGCGCTTAACGCTCAGTTCGGCGAGGCCGTTCTTGTTCAGAAGATCGGCGAGCGCTTCGATGAAGGCCACGTCGCTGTCATGGGAAGGTTTTGTCATCGATATCCTCGATCGGTCCTGTCCGTCGGCCCGTCTTTTCCCGCGGGGCCTTTTTCTCTGGCCGCTTATACGCGCTTGGCCGGGCGGTGAAAAGCGCGACTTTCCCGCGAGCCGTCCGCCCTGCAATTACGACGTATAAAAATTTACCAGTTGATAAAAAAATGATTCGCTGGCAGCCTTTGCCCAAGAACAATGAGGGGAGGTCGTCTTGGCCAACAACCAACTCACTCCGGGGATCGCCGCCGGACGTCTCCGGCCTGAGGATTATGCGCACAATTTCTCGGACATTGCGCCGCGCTTGGACGCACACGAGGCGCGCGTCGCCGCGGATCGCTGCTATTTCTGCCATGATGCGCCGTGCATGACGGCCTGTCCGACTTCGATCGATATCCCCCTTTTCATCCGCCAGATCGCGACCGGCACGCCCGAGGCGGCGGCGAAGACGATCTTTTCGCAGAACATCCTCGGCGGAATGTGCGCCCGGGTCTGCCCGACGGAGCAGCTCTGCGAAGAGGTCTGCGTGCGCGAGGTGGCCGAGGGCAAGCCGGTCGAGATTGGCCGATTGCAGCGCTATGCGACCGACAGTCTGATGGAGAAGGGCGAGCACCCCTTCGCCCGCGCCAAGGCCACGGGCAAGACGGTAGCGGTCGTCGGCGCCGGGCCGGCGGGGCTGTCGGCGGCGCACCGGTTGGCGATGAAAGGCCATGACGTGGTGATCTACGACGCGCGCCCCAAGGCGGGCGGGCTGAACGAATATGGCATTGCGAGCTACAAGACGCCCGGCGGTTTCGCGCAGGTCGAGGTCGACTGGCTTCTAAAGATTGGCGGTATCCGGGCGGAGCATGGTAAATCTCTAGGGGCCGGCCTTTCGCTCGACGGACTCAGAAAGGATCACGACGCGGTCGTGCTTGCCATCGGGCTGGCTGGCGTGAACGCGCTTAGGGCCGAAGGCGAGGGCCTGAAGAACGTCCTCAATGCGATTGATTTCATTGCGGATCTGCGGCAGGCCGGGGACAAGGCGAAGCTGCCGGTTGGGCGTGACGTGGTGGTCATCGGCGGCGGCATGACGGCGGTCGACGCCGCCGTGCAGTCGAAGCTTCTCGGGGCGGAGAACGTCACCATCGTCTACCGGCGCGGGCAGGATCGGATGTCGGCCTCGGAGCATGAACAGGAACACGCTGCCTCGGTCGGGGTCCGGATCATCCACAATGCAGCGCCGGTCCGGGTCATCGGCAACGGCGCGGTCGCGGAGGTGGAGTTTGCCTATACCGAGACTGGACCGAAGGGCCTGACGCTAAAGGACGAAACCTTCCGGCTGAAGGCGGATCAGGTGATGAAGGCCATCGGGCAAACCCTGGACGGCGGGCCCGAGGGGCTGAAGCTCGACGCCGAACCCCTAGCTCGCCAGGGCGGCGCGCGCGCCGAGCTCTACCGGATCGCCGCCGCCCACGGCCTCGATCCCTCGGTCTCCGAGGCCACCCAAGCCGAGCTC
>JBNKFC010000471.1:0-3928 GCA_050289105.1 Paracoccaceae bacterium
ACGGTCATCGGCAACCGCCCGCCCTTTCGACCGTAAGCCCGCGCCCCGAAGAGCGCGAGCGGATCGGTGACCCGCCCCATTGGGCGCTTGCGGAGGGACGCGTCGCCGGTGAAGGTCGCGGTGATCGCGCTCGTCGCCATCGTCCCCATGATCAGCCGCACCCCGGTGCCGGAATTGCCGCAGTCGATCACGTCCGCCGGTTCGGAGAAGCCCCCGACGCCGACACCATGCACCGACCAGGCGCCCTCGCCCGTCCGCGTCACCTCCGCCCCGAACGCACGCATCGCCTTGGCGGTATCGAGCACGTCCTGGCCTTCGAGAAGCCCGGTCACCTTCGTCTCGCCCACCGACAGCGCGCCAAGGATCAGAGCCCGGTGCGAGATCGACTTGTCGCCCGGCACCTCGGCCACGCCCTTCAGCGGCCCGGACTTTCGGGCGGTCATCGCAACAGGCTCACCGTGGCCGGACATGGGTCTCTCCCTCGCAAAAATCGCCCCGCTGATAGCGCAAGCGCCGGGGGCGGTCCATGGCCCCGCTGCTTCTTCGTTGCGAAAATGCCCCCGCCGGAGGCATCCGCGCTCAAAGCCTGCGGAACGTCAGGTAATGAGGCGCCCGGCCCTCGCGAAGTGCCTTCTGCTCGTAGCGGGTGGAAAGCCAGTCCTCCCACGCCACTCCGCCCTCGTTCACCAGCGCGAAGCCGGCCTTCGGCACCTCGATCCGGGTCTGGCGGACATAGTCGGGAATGTCGGTCGCGACCCGGAATTCGGCCCCCGGCGCCATGACCCGCGCCAGGGGCAGCAGATGCTCCCCGGTCACGAAGCGGCGGCGGTGATGGCGGCGCTTCGGCCAGGGATCGGGATAGTTGAGGAAAGCCCTGGCGACCGAGGCTTCGGGTAGCACTTCCATCAGGTCGCGCGCATCGCCCGGATGCACGGCAAGGTTGGTCACCCCGGCCGCGCGGATCTTGCCGAGAAGCATGGCGACGCCGTTGATGAAGGGTTCGCAGCCGATGATCCCAACGCCCGGATACCGCGCGGCCATGTGCACCAGATGCTCGCCGCCGCCGAACCCGACTTCGAGCCAGACGGGCCGGTCGTCGCCGAAGATCTCCGCCGGATCGATTGGCGCCCGCTCGGGGTTCTCCTCTCGCGTCACGCCGCGCGGGCGCAACGTGTCGAGATCCTCGGACAGGTAGGTCTTCTGGCTCGAGCGCATCGTCTTGCCGCGAATCCGGCCGTAGAAGTTGCGCCATTCGGGCTGGGTCTGGGTCTCGTCGGTCATTGTCGCCGGGTTCCGAATTGATCCGGGGCGTCTAATGCGCAGGGTCTGCCGGGGTCAACCCCGGCCGCGATAGGGCTGCACGCCCTGATCGGGAATCCAGACGCCCTCGGGCGGGGTTCCGGTCTGCCAGAAGACATCGATAGGGATGCCGCCGCGCGGATACCAGTAGGCACCGATCCTCAGCCATTCGGGATCCAAAAGATCGACGAGCCTCTTGCCAATATCGATCGTGCAATCCTCGTGGAAAGCTCCGTGGTTGCGGAAGGAGAAGAGGTAGAGCTTGAGGCTCTTGCTCTCCACCAGCCAGTCACGCGGGATGTAGTCGATGACGATATGGGCGAAGTCGGGCTGCCCCGTCATCGGGCAGAGCGAGGTGAATTCGGGCGCGGTGAAGCGCACGACGTATTTGGTGCCGGAATGTCCTGCGGGCACCTTCTCAAGCACCGCCTCCTCGGGAGAAGCCGGCTGTTTGACCTCGGCACCGAGTTGGGAAAGGCCGGAGACGTCGGTCTTGGGCATGGTTCTCTCCATCCGAAAAAGACAAGGCGGGCACGAGGCCCGCCGTGTCAATCATCCTTGCAGCGCCCCCGCGAGTGCGGAGGCGGGCGGTCAGCCGCCTTATACCGCTTTTTTGAGCGCCTCGACCAGATCGGTCTTTTCCCAGCTGAAGCCGCCATCCGCGTCCGGTTCGCGGCCGAAATGGCCGTAGGCCGAGGTCCGGGAATAGATCGGCTTGTTGAGGTCGAGATGGCTCCGGATGCCGCGCGGGGTCAGGTCCATGACCTTGCCCACGGCCCGCTCGATCGCCTCTTCCTCGACCGCGCTGGTTCCGTGGGTGTCGATGTAGATCGACAAGGGCTTGGCCACGCCGATCGCGTAGGACAACTGCAGGGTACAGCGCCGGGCAAGGCCGGCCGCGACGACGTTCTTGGCGAGATAGCGCGCGGCGTAGGCGGCCGAGCGGTCGACCTTGGTCGGATCCTTGCCGGAGAACGCGCCGCCGCCATGCGGCGCGGCACCACCATAGGTGTCCACGATGATCTTGCGGCCGGTGAGGCCCGCATCGCCGTCCGGTCCGCCGATGACGAACGTCCCGGTCGGGTTCACCCACCATTCGGTCTTTTCGGTCAGCCAGCCGTCCGGCAGAACCTCGCGGATATAGGGCTCCACGATGGCGCGGATATCGTCCGAAGTCTGGCTTTCATCGGCATGCTGGGTCGACAGCACGAGCGAGGTCACCTCGACCGGCTTGCCGCCCTCGTAGCGCAGCGACAGCTGCGACTTCGCATCGGGGCGCAGGCTCGGCTCGGCACCCGATTTGCGCGCTTCGGCAAGACGCCGCAGGATCGCGTGCGAATACTGGATCGGCGCCGGCATGAGTTCGGGCGTTTCGTCCACCGCGTAGCCGAACATGATGCCCTGATCGCCCGCGCCGTCGCGGTCGACACCTTGGGCGATATGCGCGGACTGCTCGTGCAGGAAGTTCAGGACGTGGCAGGTGTTCCAATGGAACTTCTCCTGCTCATATCCGATGTCCTTGATGCAATCGCGGGCGATCTGGCCGATGCGGCCCATGTAGTTCTTCAGGCGTTCCTGATCCGACAGGCCGACCTCACCGCCGACGACCACCATGCCAGAGGTGGCAAAGGTCTCGCACGCCACGCGGGCATTCGGCTCTTCGGTCAGGAAAGCGTCGAGGATGGCATCGGAAATGCGGTCGCATACCTTGTCGGGATGCCCTTCCGAAACGCTTTCGGAAGTGAAGATATAATTCTGACGGGCCATGAAAGTGCTCCATTGGGGTTACCCCCGCCACGCCAGGAAGCCGTTGTGGCGGTTCGTTGGGCTTGCGTAGCCGCCCAAGCAGTCGCGGTCAATGCGATTGTCGCCGCCGGCGTTCGACAAGCGCCAATAGCGACAGGGCCAACAGGATTGTTGCCGGAAGATCGCCCGTTCGCGCGTAGAGCGTGCGGGCCAGTGCCGGCGGCACGTCGGCGTCGACCCAGCCCTCGGTATTGAGCGGGACCGTCTCCAGCATCCTGCCCTTGGCGTCGATCACCGCCGTCACCCCGGTATTGGCGGCGCGAAGAAGCGGCAGCCCCTGTTCGACCGCGCGAAGCCGCGCCTGCGCCAGGTGCTGATAGGGGCCGGCGAGGTTGCCGAACCAGCCGTCATTCGTCACCTGCAAGATCCAGTCCGCGCGCTCGGGGGCGTCGGTCAGGTCCTGGGGAAAGACTGCCTCGTAGCAGATGAGCGGCAGAACCTTCCCGGCCCGGCCGAGATCGAGGATCCGCGCCCCCGGCCCGGCGGTATAGCCGTAGCCCTCCTGCGCGGCAAAGGCGGCGATACCGAACTTGGTCGCGAATTCGGCGAGCGGCACGTACTCGCCGAAGGGGACGAGGTGCCATTTGTCGTAGATGCCGGTGATGCGCCCTTCCCCGTCGGCAACGACGAGGCTGTTGAAGAAGCGCGTGCCTTGGATCCGCTGGATGCCGGTCGCGACGGGCACGCCTCCGGACGCGACCGCGACCTCGTCGGCGAAGAAGCTTCCGGACCGTTCGAGAAGGTAGGGCACCGCCGTCTCCGGCCAGACGATGAGGTCGAGCGGTCTTTCCGCCGGCGCGGCACTGGCCACCAGCAACCGATC
>JBNKFC010000472.1:0-3943 GCA_050289105.1 Paracoccaceae bacterium
AGCTTTACCAGAAGAAGCTCGCCGACATGATGACCGAAATCTCGCTCGGCTTGCAGGCCAGCCTTCGCGTCGGGCGGCTGATGGACGATGCCAAGGCGGCGCCCGAGATGATCTCGATCGTCAAGCGCAACAATTGCGGCAAGGCGCTGGATATCGCGCGGGCGTCGCGGGACATGCATGGCGGCAACGGCATTCAGGAGGACTTCCAGATCATGCGCCACATGGTCAATCTGGAGACGGTGAACACCTACGAAGGCACGCATGACGTCCATGCGCTCATCCTCGGGCGGGCGATCACCGGATTGCAGGCCTTCTTCTGATTTCTTCTGTTCGAAAATACTCCCGCCGGAGGCTCCCGGCCTAACCGCCTGACGCCTCCGGCGGGAGTATTTGGAAACAGAAGAAGAGCAAGCGAGTAAGACATGGACCGCGCCGACATCGTTCACGAGAACTTCCTGCGCCGCGTCGCTGCGGGCGACCTGCCGACAGGCGCCGCGCCGGCGGGGCCGCTCGGCACCGCGGATGCGGTCGCCATCTACCGGGCGGGATGCCTCAGCCGGGCCCTCGACCGGCAAAGCCGCGCCATGCAGAAGGCGGGACAGGGCTTCTATACGATCGGATCGTCGGGGCACGAGGGGCTGGCGGCCATCGCGGCGGCGCTCCGCCCGACCGACATGGCGTTCCTCCACTACCGCGACGCGGCCTTTCAGATCGCCCGCAGCCAGCAGGTGCCAGGGCAGTCGATCGCCTGGGACATGCTGTTGAGCTTCGCCGCCTCGTCCGAGGATCCGATTTCGGGCGGGCGGCACAAGGTCCTCGGCTCGCAGGCCCTCAGCATTCCGCCGCAGACCTCGACCATCGCCTCGCATCTGCCAAAGGCGGTCGGCGCTGCCTATGCGATCGGGGCGGCTCGTCGGCGTACGCCGGAACACAAGGCGCTGCCTGACGACGCCATCGTCTATTGTTCCTTCGGCGACGCCTCGGCGAACCACTCGACCGCCCAAGGCGCATTCAACACGGCGGGGTGGACATCGTATCAATCGATCCCGCTGCCGCTGCTCTTCGTCTGCGAGGATAACGGCATCGGAATCTCGACCAAAACGCCGAAGGGCTGGATCGCCGCGACGTTCCGCGACCGGCCGGGGGTAAAATACTTCGCCTGTAACGGGCTCGACATCTACGAGACGTTCCGCGTGGCGACGGAGGCTGCGCATTATGTGCGCAGCCGCAAAAAGCCTGCCTTCCTCCATGTCGGAACGATCCGGCTTTACGGTCACGCCGGGGCAGACGTTCCGACTACCTACCTGCCGCGTGAAGAGGTCGAGGCGGAAGAGGCAAACGATCCCCTGCTCCATTCCGTGCGTTTGATGGATCAGGCCGGGGCACTCCCCCCCGCCGAGGCGCTTGCGATCTACGAGGAAACGAATGCCCGGGTGCAGCGGATCGCCGGTGAGGCCGTCCGGCGGCCGCGGCTGCGGACCGCGAAAGACGTGATGGCGAGCCTCATCCCGCCGAAACGTTCCTGTCGGCCGACAAACGGTCCCTCGGTCGAGGCGCGCGTCGCGGCGTTCGGCAGCGACGTGAAGGCGATGGACGAACCCCAGATCATGTCGCGGCTGATCAACTGGGCGCTGACCGACCTTATGCTGGAACATCCCGAGATCGTCATGATGGGCGAGGACGTGGGCCGCAAGGGCGGCGTCTACGGGGTGACGCAGAAGCTGACGCAACGGTTCGGGCCGGACCGCATGATCGACACGCTCCTTGATGAGCAATCCATCCTCGGCCTTGCGATCGGCATGGCGCAGAACGGGTTCGTTCCGATGCCCGAGATCCAGTTCCTGGCCTACTTGCACAATGCAGAGGACCAAATCCGGGGCGAGGCGGCGACCTTGTCGTTCTTCTCGAACGGGCAGTACACCAATCCGATGGTGCTGCGGATTGCCGGGCTCGGCTATCAGAAGGGTTTTGGCGGGCATTTCCACAACGACAACTCGGTCGCCGTGCTGCGCGACATTCCGGGCGTGATCCTCGCCTGCCCCTCGAACGGCACGGACGCGGCGAAGATGCTGCGTGAATGCGTCCGGCTGGCGCGGGAGGAGCAGCGCGTGGTCGTGTTCCTCGAACCCATCGCGCTTTACCCGATGCGCGACCTTCATTCCGAGAAGGATGGCGGCTGGATGTGTCTCTATCCTGCTGGAAATGAGACCATTCCGCTCGGGGAGGTCGGCATTCACGGCGATGGAACGGACATCGCCATCGTGACATTCGGCAACGGATTTTACCTGTCACGGCAGGCGGAAGCCCGGCTGGCGGCGGCAGGCGTGAAGGCCAGGGTCATCGACATGCGCTGGCTGTCGCCCCTGCCTGCGGAGGCGCTGATCGAGGCGGTGAAGGGCGTGAAGCGGATCCTCGTCGTGGACGAGACCCGCAGGTCCGGCGGCGTCGCCGAGGCGCTGATGGCGCTTTTCACCGAACGGACCGAGATCCCCCATGCCCGGCTGACGGCGGAGGACAGTTTCATCGCCACCGGCCCCGCTTATGCGGCGACGATGCCCTCGGCAAATGGCATATATGATGCTGCCATGGCGATGATCGGGGGGGCGGCATGAAGACGGCTGTCGTCATCTGCCCCGGTCGGGGCACCTATACCAAGACCGAGCTTGGCTATCTTAAGCGGCACTTCCCGGACAGGGCGCTGCTCGGCGCCTTCGACCGGACCCGCGAGGCGCTTGGGCAGGAGACGCTTTCCGCGCTGGACGGCGCGGCGGGCTATTCGGTCGCCAGGCACACCCGGGGAGACAATGCCTCGGCACTCATCTACGCGGCAACCCTGGGCGATTTCCGCGCGATCAACGGCGAGGCCGTGCAGGTCGTCGCGGTCACCGGCAACTCGATGGGCTGGTATTCCGCATTGGCCTGTGGCGGTGCGCTGACGGCGGAGGCGGGCTTCGAGGTCGTGAACACGATGGGCACCCTGATGCAGGAGGCGCTGATCGGCGGGCAGCTCATCTATCCCTTCGTGGCGGAAGACTGGACGCCCGATCCCGCGCGGAAAGCGGAGCTTTTGGCCCTCGTCGCAGAGATCGGCGCGCGGGCAGATCATGTTCTGACGCTCTCCATCGATCTCGGAGGGATGCTGGTTCTGGCCGGGAACGAGGCGGGGCTCAGCGCGTTTGAGGCCAGCGTTCCGCCGATACAGGGTCGATTCCCGATGCGGCTGGCAAATCATGCGGCCTTCCACTCCAGACTTCAGGGGCCGGTTTCCGAGAAGGGACGCGCCCGGCTTTCGCCGGAGTTGTTCGGTCAGCCGAAGCTGCCGATGATCGACGGACGAGGCGCCATCTGGTGGCCGGGCGCGACCGATACCCGCGCGCTCTGGGACTATACGCTCGGGGCTCAGGTGACCGAGACCTACGACTTTACCCATGCGATCCAAATCGCGGCGCGGGAATTCGCGCCCGATCTCTTCATCGTCACCGGGCCGGGCACGACGCTCGGCGGCGCGGTCGCGCAATCGCTGATCCTCGCGGATTGGCGCAGCATGGGCAGCAAGACCGACTTTCAGACATTGCAACAGGCGGAACCGCTCTTGATCTCCATGGGCATGGACGATCAGCGCAGGTTCGTCACGAAGGGAGACTGACATGACCAACGACGAAATCCTCAAGGCTGCGGGCCTGACCAAGTCGGACCTGACCGGCGGCACGCTGACGGTGCACTCGCCCATCGACGGGTCCGAAGTTGCCAAGGTTCGGGAAACCGACCCGGCGGATATGCCGAAGGTCATCGCCAGGGCGCAGGAGGCCTTCAAGGCCTGGCGGCAGGTGCCCGCCCCGCGGCGGGGCGAGTTGGTGCGTCTTCTCGGTGAGGAATTGCGCGCGTCGAAGGCCGAGCTTGGTGCGGTCGTGACGCTGGAAGCCGGCAAGATCACCTCGGAAGG
>JBNKFC010000473.1:0-5733 GCA_050289105.1 Paracoccaceae bacterium
CGGCCATGCGCATCGCAAGGTTCAGCAGGCTCATCGTCGTGGTTGAGGACGGGTATTTGTCCAGCACCGCCTCGTAGCAGCGCACGCGGGTGAAGTGATCGACATCACCCGGCTTGGTCATGCCGACGACAGGATGGATCAGAAGGTTCGCCTGCGCTTCCTTGGCCGCGCGGAAGGTCAGTTCCTGATGCGCGCGGTGCAAGGGGTTGCGGGTCTGGAATGCGACGGCGCGGCGCCAGCCGAGCTTGCGGAAGAAGGCGCGGAGTTCGTTCGGCGTGTCGCGGCGGGCCTTGAAGTCGTAGTGGACCGGCTGCTGGATGCCGGTGATCGGGCCGCCGAGATAGATCTTGCCCGCCGTGTGGTGCAGGTAGTTCACCGCCGGATGGGCCAGATCGTCGGCGCCGAAGACCTTTTCGGCCTCGCGGCTCTTATTCGGCTCCCACTTGTCGGTAACCGAGAGGATGGCGAGGATCACGCCTTCCTGATCGCGCAGCGCGATGTCCTGGCCGGGTTCGATCCCTTCCGCGAACTTCTCGCTGACGTCGAGCGTGACCGGCATCGGCCAGAGCGAGCCGTCGGACAGCCGCATGTTCTCGACCACGCCGTCGTAATCCGCTTCGGTCAGGAAGCCCTTCAAGGGGTAGAAACCACCATTCATCAAGAGTTCGAGATCGCAGACCTGGCGCTGGGTCAGGTCCCAGGACGGCAACGCGCCGGCCTCGTGCTTCAGCTTCTGGGCGCTGTCGTAGGAGACGTAGAGTTCCGGGATCGGGGCAAGATTGGATTGCATCAACGGGTTCCTTTTCTTGAGATGGAGAAGACCGCTTTCCGTGCCGGTCAGTTCGGCATGAAGCGCGTCATATTCGGCGAGTTTTCGGGTCAGAAACTGATCGGTCAGGCGGGCTTTCGTCGCGGCGCCCTTCGTGGTCAGTTCATAGGTGAAGCGCTGGCGGCGGTCCGGTCCGCTGCGCTGGGCGACGCGGATATAGCCGGCTTCGGTCGCGGCGCGCAAATGGGTGTTGAGGGTGCCGAGGCTGACGCCAAGCGCGCCCGCCGTCGCGCGCTGCGAGGCATCCGGCGCCTGATCGAGCTGGCGCAGGAGTCGGAAGAGCTGGTCGTCTTCCGAAGGAGAGGGGGCGGTCATCGGCACCGGGCGTTCGACTCAATTTATGTTCAACACTGAACACATTTCACAGCCGGTTACTGAAGGAAAGACAAATCCGTGATTTATGCCGGTTCCAGTGGTCAGTGATCCCGCTGCAACAGGATTGTCGCCGTGCGGCTGGTCCAGGGACGCTGCTTTCAGCAGCAGTCCGCCGCCCGACCGGCTTCAATGAACCAGCATCAGATGCGTCGCCCCGTGCGGGTCAGGGGACCCGCAGCGGCAATCACTCCGCCGCCTCGGCGGTTTCGGCCTCTTGCTCGGCCAGCCAGCGTTCGGCGTCGAGCGCGGCCATGCAGCCCATCCCGGCCGAGGTCACTGCCTGGCGGTAGACGTGGTCCGTAAGATCGCCTGCCGCGAAAACGCCGGGGATCGACGTTTCGGTGGAGCCGGGCTTCACCTTCACGTAAGCGCCGTGATGAAGTTCCAACTGGTCCTTGACCAATTCCGATGCCGGCGCATGGCCGATGGCAACGAAGAAGCCGGCACAGGGGATATCGGTCACCTTGCCGGTATTCACGTCCTTCGCCCGCACGGCAGTGACGCCCAGCGGATCGGTATCGCCCAGCACTTCCTCGACGGTGTGGTTCCACAGAACTTCCACCTTCGGGTGCTTGAAGAGACGGTCCTGCATGATCTTCTCGGCGCGCAGTTCATCCCGGCGGTGGATGAGCGTCACCTTGGTGGCGAAGTTCGTCAGGAACAGGGCCTCCTCAACCGCGGTATTGCCGCCGCCGATCACCACGACCTCCTTGCCACGATAGAAGAAACCGTCGCAGGTGGCGCAGGCCGAGACGCCGAAGCCCTTGAACTTCTCCTCGGACGGCAGCCCGAGCCATTTCGCCTGTGCGCCGGTGGCGAGGATCACCGCGTCGGCGGTATAGGTCGTGCCGCTGTCGCCGGTGGCCGTGAACGGGCGTTTGGAGAGGTCGAGCGCGGAGATGTGGTCCGAGATGACCTCGGCCCCCATCGCCTTGGCGTGCTCCTCCATCCGGACCATCAGGTCGGGGCCCTGCACGTGGGTGTCGCCCGGCCAGTTCTCGACCTCGGTGGTGATGGTGAGCTGGCCGCCGGGCTGGATGCCCTGAACGAGGATCGGATTGGTCATCGCGCGGGCGGAATAGACGGCGGCGGTGTAGCCGGCCGGGCCGGAGCCGATGATCAGAACCTTCGTATGACGCGTCTCGCCCATGGCCGCCCCCTGTTGCTGCTGTCAGGGCGATATAATCGGCCCGGGGCACGGGGAAAAGCCCTGGCGGGCCGCTGCGGTGTCTTGACTGCGGTGCCGCCCCGAGCATGCGTTCTCGTATGCCTGCCAACATGATGCGAAGAAGTTGCGCGGACGTGAAATAATATTGCGCGAGATATCGCCTGCGGATAAGTTCCGGAAAAAATTCAGGGAGAAGCCGAGATGGCCGCCAACAGGCTCGACGAGATCGACCGAAAGATTCTGGCCGAGTTGCAGGACGACGGGCGCATGACCAACGTCGAACTGGCCCGTCGCGTCGGCATTTCGGCGCCTCCCTGCCTGCGCCGGGTGCGGACGCTGGAAGAGGCGGGCTACATTCGCGGCTACCACGCCGACGTCAATCCGCGCGAATTGGGCTTCGAGGTGCAGGTTTTTGCCATGGTCGGCCTGCACAGTCAGGCCGAAGCCGACCTCTCGGCGTTCGAGAAGCGCTGCCGTGAATGGCCGCTGGTCCGCGAGTGCCACATGCTGAACGGCGAGATCGACTTCATCCTGAAATGCGTCGCGCCCGACCTGTCGTCCTTCCAGATCTTCCTGACCGAGGAACTGACCTCGGCCGCCAACGTGGCAAGCGTCAAGACGAGCCTTGTCATTCGCTGTGCCAAGGATCAGCCGGGCGTTCCCTTCGACGTGCTGGAAGCCCGCCTCGGCCGCAGCGCCTGAGGCGCCTGCCCGAACTTCGGCCGGGCAGGGACCGCGTCTTCGCCTCAGAAGGCCAGCGCCGCCTCGACGTCCTGCGCCGACATGCGGGGATGCGCCATGCCGCCGAATTCGCTGAACGATCGCATGTGCGGGAAGAGCGACAGGAACAGCTGCGCCACCTGCGGGTCGAAGCCGTCGGCCATCCTCGTGCCGGGATGATAGCTCTCGATCTCGAGCCCGGCGGCGCGGATCGAGCCCTGCCGTTCAAGCACGATATGGTAGACCGCGACCGGCGCCACCGGCGTCACGTCGATGATCGTCACCCCGTCGGTAAAGCTCCGTGCCGGCGCGTAGGCGCTGTCGATCCCGGTCGCGAAACGGCAGCGCGCGTCGCGAACGAGAAGCCGCGCGCGCGGGCCGAGGACGAGATCAGGCATCGGGCGGCCGATTCCGAATGCGTCCGCGGTAATGCGCGTCAACTTCGCATCATGCATGCCTGGCATGGCCCGGGGCGGGAAGACAGTCATCGAGCCGATCCAGGTGATCTTCTCGGCGCGGCCTTCGCCGGTCAGCGCCTCCATCCCGGGAACGAGATCCTCGACCGCGACCGGACCTTCGGTCGTGGAGATGACGCTCCCCCGCGCGAAGGCGGAGAATGCTTCTTCGAATTCGGGTATCGCGGGCGCGAGCCGGGTCCCGGTCTCGATGCAACCTCCGTCGTCCAGGTACGAGATTTCATAGCGCCGGGTCAGTGGCGCCTGTCGCACGGGCCGGGATTCGGCCAGCGCTGAGGGTTTCGGAACACTATTCCCGACGGGAACGGGAGAATTGAACACATCCGTCGAAAGACGGACAATTCCGCCATGAGGGTAAGACACGCAAAAAAACCTTTCAGTCAATCAGTCTGCGAAGCCCCCACCCCACAAAGCAGATTGAATATGGAGACAATGTGAACGCTTTCAGCGCTCCTGTCAAAATTCGAGAATTATTTTCAAGGCGATGCCTCCCAATCCGGGGGCCGCAACCGGCTTTGTTGAAATGAACGCGACAAGCGGGGCGCGTTAACGCTTCGACAACGATTCACGGGATGCGAACGGAGCGAATCGGCTTTTTGGGAGGGGGGAGGCTGGCGGACCGATCCCTGGGGGGGAGAGCGATCGGTCCGCCAGCCAGTCCATGGGGCGACCCCGCAGGGCGGGCGGGGGCCATCAGTAGGCTGGGAGGGATCAGCTGCGGGCGGAAAGACCGGCGTCGCTTTGGGTCTCGCGCTTGCGGGTGGCGATTTGGCGGGTGCCGCGCTGCCAGGGCAGGGCAATGCCCGGCTTGGCGCTTTCTGCGAGGACCGACTTCATCCAGCGGCGTTCCGGTTTCATCTGACTGCTCCTTTGCCTCAATTCGCGGCCTCTCAAGGACCGCTTGCTTGCTTCCGATTCTTCGACCGGATGGGCCCATCTTACCGGGCATTGCGGCGGCGATTGGGCAAGCTTCTGGGTATTTTCGAGGCAGAGGCGGCGCGGGCGGATTCACCCGAGACTTATGCAAATATACTAAAAATCAATATCTTGAATGGCGGTTGCAATCCTTGGCTCGGCAATCCTGACCGGTTTGCGGCTGGCGCCGCCCTGCCTGGACGCCCCCGCCCTCAGAGCCGAATCGCCGAAATCAGCCGTCCGTAATCAGCTTCGTGCCGGTGGACCGAACGCCGGTAGGAAAAGAACCGGTCGGGATCGGAATAGGTGCAATGCCGCGTCCATTCGGCCTGGCCTACTCCCGCCTCGCGCAGACGGTGGAGGCCGAAGCCGGGCAGGTCGAAATGCGCCCGGTCGCCCTGTCCGCCCGAGAAAAAGCGCGAATAGGCCGGATCCGCGCCCATGAATTCGTCGAGGAATTCGGGGCCCACCTCATAGGCGCGCTGGCTGATCGCCGGGCCGATGATCGCCGTCGTGTTCTCCCGCCGGGCGCCAAGCGCCTCCATCGCGTCGAGCGTCGCGTCAAGCACGCCGAGAAGGGTGCCTCGCCAGCCGGCATGGGCGGCGCCGATGACGCCGGCCTCGGCGTCCGCGAACAGCACCGGCTGGCAATCGGCGGTCAGCACCGTCAGCGCCAGGCCCGGCACCGACGTTACCAGCGCATCTGCGCGGATTGACGTGGCCATCGGGCCGCAGACGGTGACAACATCGGCGGAATGAACCTGATGCAGGCCAATGAGCGCGGAGGGCAGCACGCCGAGGGCTCCGGCAACCCTCTCTCGATTGATGGCCACGGCCTCTGTCTGGTCCGAGGAGCCGTGGCCGCAGTTCAGCCCCGAGAAGATGCCCGACGACGCCCCACCCTTGCGGGTAAAAAACCCGTGGCGCAGCGGCTGGAGCGCATCATGCGTGAGAATTTCCAACGTCATGTGCCGGTGTCAAATCCTGGTGGCGGGGCTCCCCCCATAGGATAACTCGCAATCACCTTGAACAACTGTCCCATTTCCCCCGGATGGGTCAAGCGCCTATGCGCGGCGACATGGGTTTCCAGCGCGGCCCCACTGAGTTTTCGCGCCAGCGCCTGCGCCCGGGCGGTGATCCCGAGCCGTTCGAGGAAGATCCCTTGCGTGGTCAGTGCGCTCACGGCGGTGCCGGCCGCGGCGAAGGCGTCTGCGAGGGCTTCGAAGTCGACATGGGCGGTGAGGTCGGCG
>JBNKFC010000474.1:0-2226 GCA_050289105.1 Paracoccaceae bacterium
AGACGATGTTCTCCGAGGCAATCAGCTCGATCTCGTCGCGCTGGCGGCCAAGCTCGTCCCGAATGGACTTGAAGATCTCGGCGTCGCGAGAGGCCAGGCTCTCGGTGAAAAATCCGGTGTCGCGGTGCGGGGCGGTCATGGCTGTCTCCTGAGGCCGGCGGTGGTGACGCTCTTTAACCGACGGGGCGGGGACCGAAAAGAAAGAATGCGACCTGTTTCGGCGCGCGGGCGAAACAAATTCCACTATAGGAAACTTTGCCGCACCCGCGCTCAGACGACCGTGAACTGACCCATCATGCCCGCATCCTCGTGTTCCAGGATGTGGCAGTGATACATGTAGGGCAGGACCGGGTCGGCGTAGTGGTCAAAGCCCAGGCGAAGTGTCACGGTCTCGCCGGGGTTGACCAGCACCGTGTCCTTCAGGCCCGCCTCCTTCGGCGCCGGCGGCATTCCGTTGCGCGACAGGATGCGGAACTGCACGTCGTGAATGTGGATCGGGTGCAGCATCGGGGTCGTGTTTTCCCAGATCCAGGTCTCGACCGCGCCGAGCGGCACGGAAAAGTCGATGCGGCCATGATCGTATTGCCCGCCATTGATGAGGAAATCCCCCATCATGCCCATGCCGCTCATCGCCAGGGTGAAGGAGCGAGTCTCGCCCGTAGCCTCGGGCGGCGGCGGCACGTCGGCAAGACGGTCCGGCAGTGCCGGTGCCGCCGCGCGTGCGGCCTTGGGGCGGAGGGTCATGACGTCGCGGATGCCGGCCGTGCCCATGAACTGCACCTCCGCTCCGTAAGCTTCGGCCCTGAGGGCCGCGGGCGTCCCGTCGGCCAGGTCCAGAAGGTATTCGCCGCGCTCGCCGGGGCTCAGCACGGTCTCGCGCATCGGGACGGGCGAGGACAGCAGGCCGCCATCGGAGGCGACCTGGTGGAAGACGCGGGTGTCGGCGAAGTGCAGGCGGTAGAAGCTGCCGTTGGAGCCGTTGAGGATGCGCAGCCGGACCCGCGGTGCATCCGTATCGAGAACCGGCGCGACCTGTCCGTTCACCAGCATCACGTCGCCCTGCAGACCGGCCATCCTGTCATGCATGTCGGGCGCGTAGGGCATCTCACCCGTTGCGTCGAAGCGTCGATCCTGGAGGACGAGGGTGAAATCGTCCTCGCCATGCGTCCGGGGCAGAGGCAGCGCCTCCTCCTCGTCATCCACAATGCGAATCACGCCGGCCATGCCCGACCAGACATGTTCTGCGGTCTTCTTGTGCTGGTGGCCGTGGAACCAGAAGGTTCCTGCCCTTTGCAGAAGATCGAATTCCGGCGACCAGAGCGCGCCGGGGGCGATCTCCTGATGCGGACCGCCATCCGCGGCCGCCGGCAAATGAAGCCCGTGCCAATGCAGTGTCATCGCCTCGTCAAGGCGGTTGGCGACATTCATCCTGAGCCTGTCGCCCGCCCGTGCGGAGAGGATCGGGCCAAGGAAGGCGGCGTTGACCCCGATCGTCGCCGTTTCGACCCCCGCCAGGAATTCGTGCCGGCCAGGCGCGACGCCGAGGTCGAAGACGCGCCGGTCCGCCTCGCGCCTGCCCTCGTCGAGCGCCGGTTGCGCGAACGGCTGCCCGCTCAGCGCCGCCAAGGCAGAACGCGGGCGCAGGATCGTCGGGGCCGCGAGGGCAAGGCCGCCAAGACCGGAAAGGACGGCGCGTCGGGTGAAGCGGGTCAATGGCATCAGGTTCCTGCGTTTCAGGGCCATCCGGGGCCCGGACGGGGTTGTCTTCGCGGTGCACTGCGTGGATCAATGCACGAACGGAGGAGAGAGGACCAGTCGTGCCAAAGGCAGCCAAGATCACATTCGTGGCAAGCGACAGCGACGTCGCACAGGACGCGCTTGCCAAACTCTCGGCCGCCTACGGATCCGTCCCCGTAGACGAGGCCGACGTGATCGTGGCGCTTGGTGGCGACGGCTTCATGCTCCAGACGCTGCACGCGACCCAGGCGATGGATGTGCCCGTCTATGGCATGAACTGCGGTACGATCGGCTTTCTCATGAACGAATACGGTGAGGAAGGCCTGCGCGAGCGGCTTGAAGAGGCCGAGGAAGAGGTGATCAACCCCTTGTCGATGCGGGCCGTCGGGGTGGATGGAACGGTGCACGAGGCGCTGGCCATCAACGAGGTGTCGCTGCTCAGGGCCGGGCCGCAGGCGGCGAAGCTGAAGATCACCATCGACGGCAAGG
>JBNKFC010000475.1:0-24229 GCA_050289105.1 Paracoccaceae bacterium
GCAAGTCCATCCCGGACTTCAAGGCGGGCGACACCGTCCGTGTCGGCTATAAAGTGACGGAAGGCACGCGGAGCCGCGTGCAGAACTACGAAGGCGTCTGCATCTCCCGCAAGGGCGGTCAGGGCATTGCCGCGTCGTTCACCGTCCGCAAGATTTCCTTCGGCGAGGGCGTCGAGCGCGTCTTCCCGCTCTACTCGACCAACATCGACTCGATCGAGGTCGTGCGCCGCGGCCGTGTCCGCCGCGCCAAGCTCTATTACCTGCGCGACCGTCGCGGCAAATCCGCCCGGATCGCCGAAGTCACCAACTACAAGCCCAAAGACGCGGCTGAGGCCTGAGGAGCGGGACCATGAAAAAAGACATTCACCCCGACTACCACATGATCGAGGTCAAGATGACCGACGGCACCACCTTCAAGGTCCGCTCGACCTGGGGCAAGGAAGGCGACCAGATGTCGCTCGACATCGACCCCTCGGTGCACCCGGCGTGGACCGGCGGTTCGGCCAAGCTGATGGACACCGGCGGCCGCGTGTCGAAGTTCAAGAACAAGTACGCCGGCCTCGGATTCTGAGCCGGTTGCGCTTTCCAAGAGGAAGCGCACAACATATAGTAGAGGCGCGCTGGGGACGGCGCGCCTTTTGATTCCGTGACAGTCGGACAGAACGGGGACAGAGACGTGGCGCACATCATCGTTGTCGGCAACGAGAAAGGCGGATCCGGGAAATCGACGACCTGCATGCATGTCGCGACGGCCCTTGTCCGCATGGGTCACAAGGTCGGCGCGCTCGACCTCGATCTCCGCCAGCGCAGCTTTGGCCGCTATGTCGAGAATCGCCGTGCCTTTGCCCGCAAGGAAGGGTTGGACCTGCCGATCCCGGACTACCGCGACCTGCCGGAGGTCGATCAGGAAACCCTCGGCGCCGGTGAGAACGTCTACGACCGGCGTCTGTCGGCCGCCGTCGCGGGGCTGGAGAAGGATGCCGAGTTCATCATCATCGACTGCCCCGGTTCGCATACTCGGCTGAGCCAGGTCGCGCATTCGCTGGCGGATACGCTGATCACGCCCCTCAACGACAGCTTCATCGACTTCGACCTTCTGGCGCGGGTCGATCCCGATACGAGCCGCGTCATCGGCCCGTCGATCTATTCGGAAATGGTCTGGAATGCGCGCCAGTTGCGCGCGCGGGCCGGGCTGAAGCCCATCGACTGGATCGTCTTGCGGAACCGGCTCGGTGCCCAGCAGATGCACAACAAGCGCAAGGTCGGTGGGGCACTCGAACAATTGTCGAAGCGTATCGGCTTCCGCGTCGCGCCGGGATTTTCAGAACGCGTGATCTTTCGCGAACTCTTCCCACGTGGCCTGACGCTGCTTGATCTGCGCGACGTCGGGGTGGAACGGCTCAACATCTCCAACGTCGCCGCCCGTCAGGAAGTCCGCGATCTCATGCGCGAACTTCGGCTTCCCGGCGTCGAGATCGACTTCTGATCGATCTCAGGCGACGCTGCGCTCGGCGCGGATGAAGAGTGTCGGCAGGGCGGCGCGGCTGCGACGGGCGCTTTCAGCACCGAGGGACATCAGACGCGTTTCGAACGCATCAACTTCGTCCGCTTTTCCGCGGGAGAAACGATTGAGGATTGCCGCTGCGATTTTCATCTTCCGATCCTGTGTTGTCTCTGTGCCCCTCAGCTTCGTTAATGATCGGTGACGGTGACCGAAACGTGGCGCAGCCGCGGATTTTCGGGGGATTTCTCGCGACGGTTGCGACAGAGATTGGCGCACACTTAGTGGCAATCCTATACCGCTCCAGATGATTGATCCGGAACGGGAATCAATTCAGGCATTCGCTGCGGTGGCCCGCCACTGAAATGTGGCGGGCCCGCGTCGGGACCTGTGGAAACGTCAGGTGCGAAGCACCCGGTAGACCGCTGGAATCACCAGAACTGTCAGCAGCGTCGACGAGGCGAGCCCGAAAAGGAGCGAGATCGCCAGCCCCTGGAAGATCGGGTCGGTCAGGATCACGGCCGCCCCGATCATCGCCGCAAGCGCTGTCAGGAGGATCGGCTTGAACCGGATCGCGCCCGCCTCGATCAGCACCTCAGTCAGAGGCTTGCCGGGCCCCCGTGCGTGGCGGATGAAGTCGACGAGCAGGATCGAGTTCCGCACGATGATGCCCGCAAGCGCGATGAAGCCGATCATCGAGGTGGCCGAGAACGGCGCGCCAAATGCCCAGTGGCCGCCGAGGATGCCGATGAAGGTCAGCGGGATCGGCGTCAGGATGACAAGTGGCACCTTGAACGAGCCGAACTGCGCCACGACGAGGATGTAGATCCCCAGAAGCGCGATCCCGAAGGCTGCGCCCATGTCTCGGAACGTGACCCAGGTCACCTCCCACTCTCCATCCCAAAGCAGTGTCGGCACGGTCTCATCGTCGGGCTGGCCATGCAGCGAGATCTCGGGCTTCGGCAATCCGGTCCAATCCTGCGCATCGATCGCCTCCTGCACGGCGAGCATGCCGTAAAGCGGCGCCTCGAAATCGCCGGCGAGCTCTGCCGTCACCATCTCGGCCGCGCGGCCGTTGTGGCGAAAGACCGGGTAAGAGGCCGTCTCATCGCTGATCTCGACGACATCGCCCAGTTCCACGACGCCGCGCGCACCCGGCAGGACGTTGGCCGGAATCGGCGTCGTCAGGAAGCGTTCGTCGAGCGTCCGTTCACCTTTCGGCCGCTCCATGCGGATCGGAATGGGCTGACGGCCTTCGCCGCGATGCGAATAGCCGATGGTCGAGCCGCCGTTGAGGATCGCGATCGTGTCGAAGACGTCGCTTTCCTGGACCTGGAAGAACTCCGCGGCATCGGTGGAGATCGTCGTGCGCAGACGCCGTGCGGGCGCCCCATAGGAGTTGTCCACGTCGACGATGAAGGGGACGGAGCGGAACGCCTCCTCGACCTTCGCGGCGACGGCGCGGCGCGTTTCAGCGTCTGGTCCGTAGATCTCGGCCAGCAGAGTCGCCATGACGGGCGGCCCCGGGGGCGGCTCGACGGTCTTGAGGCTGGTGCCGGCGGGTACCGGCAGCGCCATGATCCGCTTGCGGATCTCGAGCGCGATCTCGTGGCTGGTGCGGTCGCGGTCGCCCTTCGGTGTCAGGTTGATCGCCACTTCGCCCATCTCGGGAGAGGCCCGCAGGTAGGAATGCCGGACGAGGCCGTTGAAGTTGAACGGCGATGCCGTGCCGGCATGGGTCTGGGTTGAAACCACCTCGGGCAACTCGGACACGACACGCGCCACGGCCTGCGCCACGGCATCCGTCGCCTCGACCGAGGAACCTTCGGGCAGGTCGATGGTGACCGACAGTTCCGACTTGTTGTCGAAGGGCAGAAGCTTCACCGTGACATGCTTCGTGTAGAAAAGACCGAGCGAACCGATGGTCAGCACCAGCACGATGGCGATGAAAAGCCAGCTTCGGGTCTTTGACGCGAGGATCGGACGGGCGACGGACCCGTAGATCCGGCCGAGCGTCCCGCCGGGATGGCCGCCATAGGCGTCGTCATGACCATGCGCCGCCATGTTCGCCCGTCCGGCGACCTTGAGCATCAGCCAGGGCGTGACCATGACCGCGACGAAGAACGAAAAGATCATCGCCGCCGAGGCGTTGGCGGGAATGGGGCTCATGTAGGGCCCCATCAGCCCCGAGACGAAGAGCATCGGCAAAAGGGCGGCAACGACGGTCAGCGTGGCGACGATGGTCGGATTGCCGACCTCGGCCACCGCGTCGATGGCCGCCGTCTGCCGGTCGCGACCATCGCCCATGCCCCAGTGCCGGGCGATGTTCTCAATGACCACGATCGCATCGTCGACAAGGATACCGATGGAGAAGATTAGCGCGAAGAGCGACACGCGGTTCAGCGTATAGCCCATGACGTTCGAGGCGAAGAGCGTCAGGAGGATCGTCACCGGAATGACGATGGCCACAACCAGCGCCTCCCGTCGACCGATCGCCACCCAGACGAGCACGATGATCGACACCGTGGCCAGCGCGAGGTGGTAGAGCAGTTCGTTGGCCTTTTCGTTGGCGCTTTCGCCATAGTCGCGCGTGACTTCGACGTTGATATCCTCGGGGATCAGGGTGCCTTCAAGCGCGTGGGCGCGGTGCAGAATTTCTTCCGCCACCGTCACCGCATTGGAACCGGCGCGCTTGGCCACGGCGAGCGTCACCGAAGGGACGCGTTCGATGCCGGTATCGGTCCTGGAGACGGTCGCGACGAGCTGTTCCTCGCCACCGTCGGCAAAGCTCACATCGGCCACGTCGCGCACATAGACCGGCCGGTTGTCGCGCGTCGTCAGGAGGAGGTTCGCGATTTCTTCGGGCGAGCGCAGCGTCTCGCCGGCGACGAGCATGATCTGCTCGCCCTTGTCCCGAACCTGCCCGGTCGGGAACGCGGTGTTGGCGCCCGTCACCTTGCCCGCAAGCTGCTGAAGCGTGACACCGTAGAGCGCCAGCCGTTCGGGATCCGGCGCGATGCGCAGCCGTTCACTCGTCTCCCCGACGATGTAGGTCAGACCGACATCGGGGATCTTCGCGACCTCGGTTCTGAGTTCGCGGGCAATCCGGGTCAGATCGTTGGCGGTGATATGGTCGGCAGCTTCCGGTTTCGGTGCGAGGGTCAGCGACAGGATAGCCACGTCGTCGATCCCGCGCCCGACGATCTGCGGTTCGGGAATGCCGACCGGGATGCGGTCGGCGTTGGCGCGGACCTTGTCATGGACGCGCAGGATCGCGGAATCCGACGGCGTCCCGACGAGAAAGCGCGCGGTGACCATGACGCGGTCGTCCGAGGTCTGGGAATAGACATGCTCGACCCCGTCAATGCCCTTGACGATGGTCTCCAAGGGCTCGGTGATCAGCTTCACCGCATCCTCGGCGCGCAGCCCGTTGGCTTGGACGTGGATATCGACCATCGGCACTGAAATCTGCGGCTCCTCCTCCCGCGGGAGCGAGAGAAGCGCGACGATGCCGAAGACGAAGGCTGCCATGAGGAACAGCGGCGTCAGCGGCGAGACGATGAAGGCCCGGGTCAGCCCACCGGCGATGCCGAGCTTGTGGGGATCGCTGCTCACGGCGCAACCACCCGGTCACCCGCGCTGAGACCGCTAAGCACTTCGTACATTTCCGCCCCGTTTTTCAGGGTCGATTCCCCGAGAACGACCGCGCGTTCGGCATGGCCCTCGCCCGCCTCGACGGTGACGAAGTCGAGCCCGGCGCGTGTCGTGACTGCGTCTTTCGGCACGAGGAGCGCCGCGCGTTCGCCCACGGGGAGTTCCACAAGAACCCGGGCATCTACGAAGGCAGTGTCTAGCCCTTCGACCTCCACGTCCGCGACGACCCGCCCGTTCGTGATTTGCGGATAGAGCTTGGCGATACGGCCCGTTGCCGCCTGGCCTTCCGAGGTGATGCGGATCTCGGCATTCTCCGCGAGCGCGGCGGCATGGCGTTCCGGCACGGCGAGACGCAGGAAGAACCCGCCCCCGCCGATCGTTGCGACCCCCTCGCCGGGAAGGATCACCGCGCCAAGCGTCACCGGCACAGTAAGGACAAGCCCGGCGCCCGGCGCCAGAACGCGGCCCTCGGAGGATTGCTGCACGGCGATGTCACGTTGCGCCTCGGTCGACGCGATCTGACCGCGCACGACATCGACGCTGGTGCGCAACTGATCGAGCCGCTGCGCCGTTGCGACGCCGCGCTCCACCAGCGCCTGACCGCGCTCAAGTTCGGTCTCGGCCGTCGAAAGCTGTGCTTTCAGGGCTTCGATCTGCGCGTCGAGCGCCGCGATCTGAAAGGCGATCTTGTCGTCGTGGATCACCGCGATTTCCTGCCCGGCCGTCACTGTGTCGCCCTCGCTGACCGACAGCGATTGCACGACGCCGCCGATCCGCGCCCTTGCGGGCACGGTCTCGCGCGTTTCGACCCTTCCGTAGACCGATTTCCATTCCGTCACCGGGGAAGGCTCAAGCGTGAACGTCTCGGCCCAAAGCGGGCCGGACGCGAGAAGGCTCGTGATCAGCAGGAATGCGCGCATGAGGTGCGGCCTTTCAGAATGCGCAGCCGGGTTTCACACCGAGCTTGCGGAAGATCGCAGCGGCCGGGCAGAAACCCGTGAAGGCCGACTGAAGCAGATTCAGGCCGATGAAGACCGTGAACCAGACGAAGTAGGGCGACACCCATGCGGTGAGCGCGACCGACAGCAGAACCATGGCGCCGGCAAAGGCGAGAATAGTGCGATCGAGAGACATGACAACCTCCGGTTTGATTACACATTCACAATTATGAATATAACAGACGGAATGCAAGGCGCCTTCGTCAGAATCTTTTGGATTCATCTCAGACTGGCATGCGAAAGCCATGACCCAGATCAACTGGGTGGCTCGTCACTCGGGATTGAACGGCCGGGCTGCCAGTTCCTCGGCGATATCGTCGTCAAGCGGCGTGGCGAAGGTATTGAGCAGGAAGCCGAGCGTCGAATAAAAGCCGACCGTTGCCATGAGATCCAGAACGCCGCTCTTCCCCACCAGCCGGTCCAACCCCGCCACCGTTTCTGGCGCGAGACGGGACGCGGTGAAAAGTTCGTCCACCGCGCCAGCAACCAGCGCGTCATCCGGCGCCATGTCAGACGGCGCCCCGCGGACGGAGTCGATGCGCGTATCCGAAAGCCCACATTTGCGCGCCCGTGCGACGTGCTGATCCCATTCGTAAGACGATCCGAGCCGGTATCCGGTGCGCAGGATCGCCACCTCCGAAAGCTGCCGTCCGAGCGATGTCTGCACGACGACGTGATCCCTGAGCCCGGACCAGGCACGCAACAGGGCCGGATGATGCGCCATCGTCCGGTAAACGTTGAGGCCACCCGCGAAACCGCCGCGCATGTCGTCGATCTCGGGCGGCCAGTGGTCGTCGTCGATCGGGTCGAGGTGCAGTTCTTCGGACATCGTGACCTCCGGTTAATTTCAGAGCGGGTCAGGCGTCGGTCGTGGCCGGGGCCAAGGCAGGGCGACCTTGGGTCTTGATCTCCGGCAGGTCGAACGGCGCGAAGCTTTCCGCCCGCGACCTGTGCCAGCGCATGAGATAGCCGAACTTGTCTTCCTCCTCGCGCAGGAGGAAGCCGTCGGGCAGATAGGGGTAGATCTCGTCGCCCGTCACCATGTCCCGATCGGTCTCGCGCATGATCAGGTGATGGGGCAGGAACTCTCCCGGATGGGACAGGCCGGCGGCGCCGGTCATCTCGGCCAGCGCCTTCATCGTGTTGTCATGAAACCGGTAGACCCGCTCGGCTTTGTCGCCGGGTTCGAGCGCCCGCTGCCGGAGCGGATCCTGCGTCGCAACGCCGACCGGGCAGCGGTTGGTGTGGCAGGCCTGCGCCTGGATGCAGCCGACGGCGAACATGAAGCCGCGGGCCGAATTCGCCCAATCCGCGCCGAGCGCGAGCGCACGCGCGATGTCGAAGGAGGTGATGAGCTTGCCCGACGCACCGAGCTTAAGCCTGTCCCGCAGCCCGGCGCCGCGCAGCGTGTTGTGGGCAAAGGTCAGCCCCTCCACCAGTGGCATCCCCATGTGATTGGCGAATTCCAGGGGGGCAGCGCCGGTACCGCCCTCCTTGCCGTCGATGACGATGAAATCGGGCACGATCCCGGTCTCCAGCATCGCTTTCACCACGCACATGAATTCACGCCGGTGACCGATGCAGAGCTTGAAGCCGACGGGCTTGCCGTCCGACAGTTCGCGCAGCCGGCCGATGAACTCGATCAGGCCGAGCGGCGTCGAAAACTCCGGATGCGCGGCGGGCGAGACGCAATCGACGCCCATCGGCACCCCGCGCGCCTCCGCGATCTCGGGCGAGATCTTGGACGCCGGAAGCACCCCGCCATGTCCCGGCTTGGCGCCCTGGGAAAGCTTCAGCTCGATCATCTTCACCTGGGGATCCGCCGCCTGATCGCGGAACTTTTCCGGATCGAAATGCCCGTCCGGAGTGCGGCAGCCGAAATAGCCCGACCCTACTTCCCAGATCAGATCGCCACCGCCTTGGCGATGGTACCGGCTGATGCCCCCCTCGCCGGTATCATGCGCGAAGCCGCCCTTCTTCGCGCCCTTGTTGAGCGCAAGGATCGCGTTGGCAGAAAGTGCCCCGAAGCTCATCGCCGAGACGTTGTAGAGCGAGGCGTCGTAGGGCTTCTTGCAGTCGGGCCCTCCGATCCGCACCCGGAAGTCGTGATTGGTGATGTGCTGCGGCACCATCGAATGCGTGAGCCACTCGTAGCCCGCGTCGTAGACCCTCTGACGGGTGCCGAAGGGACGTTTGTCCTCAACCCCCTTGGCGCGCTGGTAGACGAGCGAGCGGTCATCGCGCGAGAACGGCTCCTCATCCTGATCGCTCTCGATGAGATATTGCCGGATTTCCGGGCGGATCCCCTCGAAAAGGAATCGCATATGGCCGATGACGGGGTAATTGCGCAGGATCGAGTGCCTGTGCTGGAGGAGGTCGTGAACGCCGATGGCCGAGAGGCCACCGAAGACCAGCAGCGGCAGCAGGAACCACCCGCTCCAGATCAGCGCAATGGCCGACAGAAGCGTCAGCGCGACCGAGACCGCGAAGGCCAGATACCGTTCCATTCCGCGTCCTTTCGTCAGATCACCGCGCCGATGGCCCGGCCGAGCTTGTCCACGAGTTCAGCAATCTGCGCATCCTCGATGATGAAGGGCGGAGCGAGCAGGATGTGGTCGCCTGTGCGCCCGTCGATCGTACCGGACATTGGATAACAGATCATTCCTTCCTCGAAGGCCGCCTTCTTGATCTTCGCGGCGACCCCGCGCGACGGGTCGAACGGAGATTTGGTGCTGCGGTCTTCGACCAGTTCGATGCCGCGGAAAAGGCCCCTGCCCCGGAGATCGCCGACATGCGGATGCTGACCGAAGCGCGCCTCAAGCGCGGCGGCGAGCTTGTCGCCCTGCTCTCGAACGCGGGGCAGAAGCCCCCGGTTCAGGATCGCCGAGACGACGGCATGGCCCGCCGCCGTCGCGGTCGGATGGCCGATATAGGTATGGCCATGCTGGAAGAAGCCCGAGCCGTTGGCGATGGCGTCGTAGATGTCCGCCGAGCACAGCATCGCGCCGATGGGCTGGTACCCGGCGCCTAGCCCCTTGGCGATGCAGACGATGTCCGGGCGCACATCGTCCTGCTCGCTCGCGAAAAGCGTGCCGGTCCGGCCCATGCCGCACATGACCTCGTCAAGGATGAGAAGGATGCCGTACTTGTCGCATATCTCGCGGATGCGCTTGAAATAACCTGGCGCCGGGGTCAGCGCCCCTGCCGTCGCGCCGACGACCGGTTCGGCCATGAAGGCCATCACCGTCTCCGGCCCGACGCGCAGGAGTTCGGCCTCCAGCGTGTCCGCCGCGCGGCGGCCATATGCTTCCAGGCTCTCGCCCTCTTCGCGCAACCGGTATTCGTAGCAAGGATCGATATGGCTCACATCGAGAAGCAGCGGCCCGAACTGGGCGCGGCGCCATTCGTTGCCGCCCGCCGACAGGGCGCCAATGGTGTTGCCGTGATAGCTCTGCTTTCGGGCGATGAGCCGCCCGCGCTGCGGCTCCCCCTTCTCGACCCAATATTGCCGGGCGAGTTTGATCGCCGCTTCGGTCGCCTCTGACCCGCCGGAAACGAAATAGACCCGGTCGATCCCCTCTGGCGCGTGCGCGATCAGGAGGTCCGCCAGCGCCTCGGCCGGTTCGGAGGTGAAGAAGCCGGTATGGGCGAAGGCGACCTTGTCGAGCTGCGCCTTAATCGCCGCCGTCACCTCGGCATCGCCGTGGCCAAGACAGGAGACCGCCGCGCCCCCCGACCCGTCGAGATAGCGCTTGCCCGACGCGTCGATCAGGTAGCAACCCTCGCCTCCAACGGCCACGGGCGGGGATTGCTTGGTATGGCGCGGAAAGACGTGGGACATTGGGCGTTCCTTTCGTATCATTCAGGCGCCGCGCCCCTTTCCAGGCGCGCGCTTCGGTTCGTCCGATCGGTCAGATCAGATAGGGCATCATCAAGCTCGCGAGGCTGAGGACCAGAAAGAACCCGGCCATGTCGGTGATCGTCGTCAGTAGCGGACCGGAAGCCGCCGCCGGATCCTGTCCGAGCCGTTTCAGGAGAAGCGGCACAACCCCGCCGATCGAAACGGCAAGGATCGTATTCAGCGCCAGCGCCACCCCGATCACCACGCCAAGCCAGGGATTGCCCTTCCAGGCCCAGGCCACGGCGGCGATCAAGAGGCCGAGCGCCAGACCGTTGATCGCGCCCACCGACACTTCCTTGAACCAGACCCTGAGCGCGTCCTTGGGCTGGACGACACCAAGCGACAGTTCCCGCATCGTCACGCCGACTGCCTGATTTCCCGAACAACCCGACATATCCGACACCATCGGCAGGAAGACCGCGATGGCAATGACCGCGGTCAGTGTCTCCTCGTAGGCCGAGATCACCGAGGCCGCGATGACGTTGAGGACGATGTTGGCCGACAGCCACATCAGCCGCCGCCGCGACCTGAGCCAGACCGGCATGGAGCGCAGCTCGTCTCCGACCTGCTGGCGCTTCAGGCTGTCGCTCTCGGCCCGTTCGAGGGCCGCGTCGCGCACCGCATCGCGACTGACGACGCCGACGAGCCGCCCGTCGGCTTCCACCACCGGCAGGCCAAGGAAGGATTCGGCGTCGAAGATGTCTTCGAGCGTGTCGAGCGTCGCGGAGACCGGCACCGTCATCGGCGCGACCATGATCGTCGTCAGCTTGGTGTTCTTGCGCGCGGTCAGCAGCGCGCGCAACGACACGACGCCGATGGGCCGGCCCTCGGCGTCGATCACGTAGGGATGCTGACCGCGATAGCGTTCGAAATCCTCGTCACCTTCGACCACCATGCGCAGCACGTCGCCTACCGTGGCGGTGTCTGGAAACGAGAACGCCTCGGCGACCATGAGACCGCCCGCCGTGTCGTCCTCGTATTCCACCAGGCGTCGCACGTCGGCGGCGTCCTCGGGTTCCATCTCGGCGAGGATGGCCTCGGCGTCCTCGGCATCAAGATCGCCGATGAGGTCGGCCTGAAGGTCGCTGTCGAGCTCGTCGATGATCTCGGCCGCCCGGTCGCTGTCGAGCCGCTCCACGAGTTCGGTCGCTGCGGCGTGGGGGGCTTCCTCGACCAGGGCTGCGGCAAGCTCGGTCGGGACGAGTTCCAGAAGTGCGTCGCGGTCGCCGGCGGACAGCGCCAGAAGCTGGCGCAGGGCGGCCGAAAGCGGCAATGGATCGAGCAGCGCGGTCAGCCGCGCGCCGTCGCGATCGTCCACGGCCGCCTTCACGCGGTCCCGCATCGACGTCGCCGTCTCGCCCTCGGGTTCCGGCGTCTCCGGCTCTCGGATGTCGAGGTCTGGTTCGGTCCCGGTCACCGGTGGTTCCCCTTATTCTCGGTCCTCGTCACCACGCCCGCTCCTCGGGCTCTGGCGTGACGATGTGCCGTGTGTCCTCGACGAAGTCGTCCAGACGAAGCGTCCAGTGCCCGCGTGGCCAGCGCAGTTCCATCTCGCCCTTCCGCGGACGGTAGACTGCCGTATAGAGCGTGCCGAACCCGCGATCGAAGGCGGTCGAATAGAGCGGCGGCCGCAGGAAGGCTGCAATGAATTTCTCTTCCGGCTCCACATGCAGGGTCAACCGCTGGAGGAGGAAACGCTCGCGCTCCACCGAGGCGGTCATCCGGGCATGGGCATCCCATTCGACCTTTTCCTGATGGTTCGTCGCCACCGCCGCATGGGTCAGGGCCGTCGGCCGGTCCGGCGCCATAAAGGCGGTGAGGAAGTGCCGCTTCCGGTCCACCACGGTGACGTTGTAGCTCATATGCGTCGGGATGCGGGCAAGGGCCTCACCGGCTTCGTCGGTCGTGGTGCAGGTCTGCAGGACGTAGCGCAGGATCAGCGGCACTCCGAACCCGCCGCCAACAACCCGGCGCCCGCCAAAGGTCAGCGAAACGGCAAGACCCGCATCGTTCATCCCGTCGACGAGCCCCCAGAGCCCGTCCGAAGTTCCCATCACTTTCCGCCCCTGCCATGACGTGTGCAGGACCACCCGTTCGAACGCGCGCGGGTCGTAGTCGTAGTTCCGCACCAGGACCGGTTCCCTGCCCGGCCAGATCGCCTGGCTGCACCCCGAGAGATAGGGCGGCGGCCGGTAGAAGCTGAGAAACCGCGCGGCGATGTCGCCGCCTCCGGCGAGGTCGCAGAGCCGTTCGTAGAGCGGCACGATTTCCGGCATGTGTTCGTTCAACGCGCGCAGCCCTTCGAGATAGGTCGGACGGGCATCCGCACCCTCTCGCAGCCACCATGTCTTGTAGGCAGGCCAAAGCTGGGCGAAAAGCCCGGCCCATTTCGGGCCGGGCTCCGCCTCGCTTATGGCGCGCCACCAAAGATCCATCACATGATCTTGAAAGCCGGGTCCGCGAAGGCCGGGCCCGCTTCGGCCATCGGCAGCGGATTGGCCGAGAATGCGGACTTGATGCCGTGGATCCAGCGCTTGGCACGTTCATTGAGCTGGAAGCCATTGGTCATCGACCGGCCGCGCGTGACGAGGATCCCGAGATCGGCGCCCTCGTAGCGGTAGTCGCCCGGTTTCAGGATGCGCAGGAAAAAGGCCTCGTTTTCCGACTCAACTGCGCGGCGGTGATAGTCGAAGCGGTCAAAGACCACCCGGCCGTCCTCCAGCATCTTGTAGATGCCGGTCTGGGGCGCGTCCGACAGGATATCGACGGTGTCGTCGGTGTGCTTCACGACCATCTGGCTCCAGCTGTCGATCATGTCGGGATTGGCCCAGCGCGCGTTGAGTTCGTCCACGTCGAGCTTGAACGTCGCCTTGGAGAATTCCAGCAGGTGGAAGAGAAAGAGCGGCGCGTCGGCATGTGCGAAGGCCGCGTGGTTGGTCATCGAAGAGGCGCCCGTGATGCGCGGGTTCAGTTCGCCCAGCCAGATATCGCCGGTCTTCTTGTCGATCAGGAAATCGAGCTCGAAATACCCGCGATAACCTTCCTTCCTGAGTTGCTCACCGAACTTGAAGGTCAAATCGCGGGCCTTCTGGCGCACCTTCGGCGAGAAGGCGGTCGAGAAGATTTCATTCCCGCACCAGCCGCCGCGATAGGGCGTCAGTTCCTTGAAACCGACAAGCTCGGTCATCAGCGGGCCGACGATGGTGCCCTGGCTCGTGGCGCAGGCCTCGATGGCGGAGCCGCGGCAGTCGATCCGCTTCATGATCTTGATCTCGCCCTCGCCGACGATCTCATGCTCGTGCCGGCGGAAATCGGCCTCGGACTTGATGAAGAAGGTGGTGTGGCCCGAGTCACCGAACGCCGATTGCAGCACGAGGTCATGTCCGAGTCCGGCCTTCTCGCAGGTCTTCTTCAGATCCTCGTAGGACTTCACCTCGGCCAGCGTGTTCGGCACCGAGGGCACGCCCGCCTTGTTGCCGACGCGCACCGTCTCGATCTTGTTGTCCATCTTCGTGCGCAGCTTCGCCTTCGGGAACCAAACCTCGGCGCCCAGTTCCTTGGCCAGCCGCTCGGTCTCCTCGTCGAACATCAGGAAGACGAATTTCGGCTTTCCGCCGCGGCGCTTGACGAGGTCAATCACCTCCTTGTGCTGGAGGAGGTAGTTGTTGATGTCCTCGATCGACTGGAACTCCGCATGCGGCTGCTCGGAGGGGCAGAACACGTTCGGATGCCGGCCGTCATAGCAGTCGATGTAGCAGATATACTTGAAGTTCTTGCACCATTCGTCGATGCCCAGAAGATTGAAGTTGGTGGCCGAGATGAAGTAAATCGGATCCTCGTTCCGGTGGAAGAAGCGGCGGATCTCGGAAATGTTCTTCAGGTCTTTCTTGCTCATTCTTCTCTCCCCTATTCCGCCGCTGTGGCGAGTTTCTTCGTCTGTTGGGCAAGTGCCTCTTCGGTGAATACCCTGAGCCCCAGATCGGCGCGGTAGCCGTGGATTTCACTCACATCGAGCGCGCGCATGAAGGCGAGGATCTCGCGGCTGACCACCTGCCCCGGCACGAGGATCGGGAAGCCCGGCGGATAGGGGATGATGAACGAGGCCGAGACGACCTCGCGCCCCTTGTCCATCTCCGCCTCGATCCCGCCATCCAGCTCCAGGTAGTCGCAATTGTTCTCGTCATAGGCGAGGAAGAAGGGCGTGCGGATATCGCCCTCGCCGGTCTGGGCATCGGCGCAGAAGGCACGGTGGAAATGCGAGAAATCCGGCAGCGGCGGCAGATCCTGCATCAGGTTCTTTACCCGCCGCTCGAACGCGAGACGCTCCATCTTGGACGCATCGTCGAGCCGGTCGTCCAGCTCCTTCGCGATCTCGACCAGCACCTCGATCAGATAGGCGACCGAAGACCGCGTGGTGCCGATATTGGTCATGAAAAGGACCGTGTTGCGCGAGGTCTTGTTGATCTGAATTCCGTACTTGTCCATCAGGACTTCGGTCTTGAACGTGTCGCCGTCCCAGCCGGTGCCGCCCACCGCAAGGGTGACGCGCGTCGCATCGAGAACGAACTCATCCTGCTCCCAGCAACTCCAGATATCCGTCCAGCCCTGTTCGGGGTCGTAATAACTCTCCACGCCGCTTTCACGGAAAGTTTCAGGGATCATGTCACCCGCCGTCAGCACCTTGAAGTATTTCTGCAAGAGCGGGTGGGTCGAGATCGCCCTCCGCATCGACATCGCCGCTTCGACCTGGCGCTGGACGAATTCGAAACCTTCGAGTTCAACCTGCCGCCGCCCGACATCGAGCGAGGCGATGATCTGGTAGTTCGGACTCGTGGAGGTGTGAGTCATGTAGGCTTCGTGGAAGCTCTGCTCGACCTCGCCCTTGAAGTCCTGATCGTTGACATGGATCATCGAGCCTTGCCGGAGCGACGTCAGCGTCTTGTGGGTCGATTGCGTCGTATAGACCCGCACCCGCGCGTTCGGCGGTGGGATAAGTCGCGTCTTCAAGAGCGTGGCCTCGTCGGCATCCTTCAGCTTTTCAGCCTGCCTGGCGTAGGCCTTGGCATGTTCGGGCGATTTCAGCCGCACGCGCAGCACGTTAGCCGCATTCATGCCGGTGCGCTGGCGGTAGGTCGGGCCAAACCGCGCGAAGGCGAACCACGCCTCGTCCCAGAGGAAGATCAGGTCGGGCTTGATGGCGAGGCATTCCTCCATCACACGCTCGACGTTGTAGACGATGCCGTCGAAGGTGCAGTTTGTCAGCAGAAGCATCCTGACCTGATCGAGCTTCCCCGCAGCCTTCAGCTTCAGGAGTTGGTGCTTGATCTCATGCAGCGGCACCGCGCCGTACATCGAGTATTCGTTGAGCGGATAGCTGTCGAGGTAACGCACCTGCGCTCCAGCAAGGACCATGCCGTAATGGTGCGACTTGTGACAGTCGCGGTCGACAAGGACGATGTCGCCGGGCCTGACAAGCGCCTGCACCACGATCTTGTTGCAGGTCGAAGTGCCGTTCGTCGCAAAAAAGGTCTGTTTCGAGCCGAAGGCGCGGGAGGCCAGTTCCTGCGCCTCCTTGATCGGACCGTGCGGTTCCAAGAGGCTGTCGAGGCCGCCGGAGGTCGCCGAGGTTTCGGCCAGAAAAATGTTCGGCCCGTAGAACGCACCCATGTCCTGGATCCAGTGCGAGCGCGTGATCGACTTGCCGCGGCTGATCGGCATGGCGTGGAAGACGCCTGTCGGCTGCTTGGAATATTCCTTCAGCGCGGTGAAGAACGGCGTCTTGTAGCGGGCCTGAACGCCCCGAAGGATGTTCAGGTGCAGTTCCATGAAGTCTTCCTGGTTGTAGAAGACCCGCCGGCAGATGCCGAGGTCGAGCCCGGCGATGTCCTCGACCGACCGGTCGGTGACGAGATAGGCGTCGAGCTCGGGGCGCACCTTGCCAATCATCCGGCACAGTTCGGGCCCGTAATCCTCGGGCGCGATATCCTCGATCGTCTCCTCGCCGCCGGCGCGGTTGAGGTAGCGGGTCAGGATCGGCAGATCGACGTCGCTGTCCATCCGCAGGCCGGGGCGCACGACGATGGCCTGAATGTTGTGGTTGAACAGAACCCCGATCAGCGCATCCTTCAGGCTCGGCACGACCACTGGCTCATAGATGAACGCATCCTCCGAGCGGCGCATCGAGGTCATGTTGGCTTTCAGCCAGCGTTCCTGATGATCGTTCACGTCATCGACGATGAGCACTTCGAAATACGGCTTCGAAAGCGCTCGCGCCTCGGGCGGCAACAGAGCTTCTTCGTCGTGGTCCTCATCGAAGCCTTCGCGGTCAAGCGGGATCATGCGTCGGCGGTAGGCGCCGGTGGTCAGGGCGCGTGTCGCCCTGCGCACCGCAAAGGCCAGTTCGTCGATGTGACCGGTCTCGAACTGTCGGCGCATGTGTTCAAAGGCGGCCATGCCGGGGAAAGCCCAGTAGCGTTCGATGACACCGAGCGACTCGAAGAGCTTTCCGGCATCGGCATGAACCGTCTTAGCGCGTTTGCCCTCAGGCTCACGGTGGAGCAACTCAAGCTTTTCCCGCAGCGCGCTCCAACGGTCAGCGCGCAACTGCACCGCCGAGTAATAGTCGCTCATCGACTGCATCGGTCATCCTTTCGCAATGGCCGTCAGACAGGGGATGAACGCCTGGAGGCGCAGTCAGTCCTGTCGGCTCAGCCCGTGGAAATCCGGCCCGCCAAGGGTGGCGTGCCATCGTCGTCCCGGAACGGCGGACCCATCGTCTTGTGCGGGGCGCCCATCGTCGTCGTGTCGCGGAGATTCATCCCCGTCCGCGAGCCCTGCCGCGGCATCTCAAGCGGTCCGAGACTTTGCAGGTAGGCATCTGTGCCGCTCGCCCGGTCGTAGACCGAGAAGTCGACCGACCTGTCGCGGAAGCTCTTCAGCACCTGTCCAAGGCCCTTCATGCCGGTCTCACGCTGGCGCCGCACGACATCGAGGTCTACCTCGATCGGGAACATGTCCTCCTGACCGGCTGACTGGTGAAGCACCGTGGCCGATGGGTCGACCACGCAGGAGCGACCGTTGCCGCCGGCGCCAAGACCGTTGACGTCGAAGACATAGCACTGGAACTGCGCGGCCGTCGCCCGTGCGATCGCCAGTTCCGCGTCGCGGTCGGTCGTGCCGGTGAGGACCGGGTGCAAGAGCACCTCGACCCCCTGTGCCGTGAGCTGGCGCGTCGTTTCGGGGAACCAGATGTCGTAGCAGATCGACAGGCCGAAGCGGCCGACCTCGGGCACGTCGAAGATGCAGAACTCGGTCCCCGCCTCGACTTCCGTTTCATAGGGCCGAAACGGAAACATCTTCCGGTAGCCCGAAACGATTTCACCGTCCGGGTTGATCACCGAAGCCGTATTGAAGATCCGGCCATCGTCGGTCTTCTCGAACATCGATCCGGGGATCAGCCAGATATTGTGCTTGCGTGCCGCGGCCTGGAAGCGAGACAGGCTTTCGTTATGAAACGGCAGGGCGAATTTCGGCAGCGGTCCAAAGGGCGCAAGCTCCGAAAACAGCACCATCTGCGTCCACGGAAAACGCGCCATCAGAATGTCGAGCCGGTGCAGCATGCCGTCGGTGTTCGGCTGCAGCGCGTTGACATACATCTGCACGCCGGCAATTGCGAAAGGAGTCATCTCGTGTCCTGCTTCGATTTCGTCTCGGCCCGTCCGGGCCGCCTCCCGCTGCAATTATCACCGGACGACAAGAACGGAAACAGGAGACCGGCGCACGACGCGGTCTGCCTGGGACCCGACGAGGAATTCGCGCACGCGATCGGGCGCATGGCTCGCCATCACCACGAGATCGGCCCCCGATGAGGTGATGTGATCCAGAATGACCTCATGGACCCGACCGATTCCGACATGGCTCACCTTCTTCAGCGGCCACGGGATCTCTCCGGCGAGGAGTTCGTCCAGTTTGGCCTTGGCCGCCGCAAGCGCCTTTTCCTGATAGTCTGGCGGGAAGTCGATCGCTACGAGAGGTGAGCCGAAATCCGGCACAACCGCCAGAACATGAAGTGTGGCGTCGGCCCCCTTCGCAAGCTCTGCGGCGACCGGCAGGGCCTTTTTCCAGGATGCCTCGTGTTCAAGGTCGATGGTCAGGAGGATGGTCTTGTACATTGCGGCCTCCTCAGGCTTCGGCCCGGCGCGCGTTGGGCGCCCGACCGCGTTGAAGCATCACGACCAGCGCCAGAAGCAGGAGCGCCGGGATGAACATCCAGTATTTCGACGGGGCCGAGACCGGCTGGAGGACGCGCAGCACCTCCTGGTCCCAATCCAGTCCTGCCTTTTGTGCGGCCGAATCGTAGGCCACGTCGTCGATGATCATCTTGTCGCCGTCCTGACGGAAAGCCAGCCCGGCCTCGGTGAGCTTGTCCTCACCGGTTGCCCCCGCCCCCATCGGCACCAGCGCCACGAACTCGATCGGATCGCCAAGGTCGTTGACGCCGGCGACACGCAGTCGCAGGTCTTCGCCCACCGGCGTATTACCTGCCGCCTCGGCAATATTGGCCGGGGCCGCTTCGGCGAAGGGCGGGAAGACCATGTCCATCCAGAAGCCCGGCCGGAAAAGCGTGAAGGCGACGAGCAGGAGTGCCACCGTCTCGAACGCGCGGTTACGGGTCAGGAACCAGCCTTGCGTCGCCGCCGCGAACAGCAGCATGGCGATCGTCGCGATGACGAAGACGAAGATGCCCTGTGCCCAGGTCACGTCGATCAGCAGGAGCTCGGTATTGAAGATGAAGAGGAAGGGCAGAGCGGCCGTGCGCAGTGAGTAGAAGAACGCCACGACCCCAGTCTTGATCGGATCGCCCCCCGACACGGCGGCGGCGGCGAAGCTCGCGAGGCCAACCGGCGGCGTCACGTCGGCCATGATGCCGAAGTAGAAGACGAAGAGATGGACCGCGATCAGCGGCACGATCAGGCCGTTCTGCTGGCCGAGCGTGACGATGACGGGCGCGAGCAGCGCCGAGACCACGATATAGTTCGCCGTCGTCGGCAGCCCCATCCCGAGGATCAGCGACAGAACCGCCGTCAGGAGCAGGATGGCAAGGATATTGCCGCCCGACAGCACCTCGACCACATCCGCAAGCGCGGAACCGACGCCTGTCTGGCTGACCGCGCCGACGATGATGCCCGCCGTCGCCGTGGCGATGCCGATGCCGATCATGTTGCGCGCCCCGGTCACGAGGCCGTCGATCAGGTCGGTGAAGCCTTCGCGGACCGCAGCGCCGAAGTCGCCCGCCCCGCGCAGCATCGCCATCAACGGGCGCTGCGTCAGCAGGATGAAGACCATGTAAGCCGTCGCCCAGAAGGCCGAAAGTCCCGGTGACAACCGGTCGACCATAAGCGCCCAGACCAGCACCACGACCGGAAGGATATAATGCAAGCCGGCCCGGATCGTCGGCCCCGGCAGCGGCAGTGACGTCACGGGCGCATTCGGATCGTCGAGGTGCAGTGGCTCTTCGCGCGAGGCGACCCAGAGAAGGCCGACATAAACCGCCGTCAGGAAGGCGAAGATGATATAGCCCGCCGTCGCCGGGAAGGCCGGGCGGATCCAGCCCATGCCGTAATAGACCACCAGCGAAATCGCGCAGATCGCGGCGATGGTGAAGGCGATCCCGATCAGCCGCTGCACGATAGGCTTCGGCGTATAGGCGCGCGGCAGCCCCTCCATCCCGGCCTTCATCGCCTCAAGATGCACGATGTAGACAAGCGCGATGTAGGAGATGACAGCAGGCAAGAACGCGTGGCGCACGACGTCGAAATAGGGAATGCCCACGTATTCGACCATCAGGAACGCGGCCGCGCCCATGACGGGCGGCATGATCTGGCCGTTGACCGAGGACGCCACCTCGACCGCGCCAGCCTTTTCGGACGAAAAGCCGACCTTCTTCATCAGCGGGATGGTGAAGGTGCCCGTGGTCACCACGTTGGCGATAGAGGAGCCGGAAATGAGGCCGGTCATCGCCGATGACACGACGGCCGCTTTGGCCGGCCCGCCTCGCATGTGGCCCATGAGACTGAAGGCGACCTGGATGAAGTAATTCCCGGCCCCTGCCTTGTCCAAAAGCGATCCGAAAAGCACGAAGAGGAAGACGAACGAGGTCGAAACGCCGAGCGCGATGCCGAAGACGCCTTCGGTCGTAATCCACTGGTGGTTCACGATCTCGGACAGGTTGTTGCCCTTGTGGGCGATGATCGAGGGCATGTAGGGGCCAAGGACCGTGTAGACGAGGAAGACCGACGCCACGATCATTAGCGCCGGCCCGAGCGCCCGGCGGGTGGCTTCCAGAAGGATGATGATGCCGGCGACGGCGACGACGAAATCCTGCAGGATCGGCGCACCGACGCGCGATGAGATGTCCTTGTAATAGATATAGAGGTAAAGCGCAGTCAGCGCGCCGACCACGGCGAGCGCCCATTCCCAGACCGGGATACGATCCTTGGGCGAGCCGAGCAGGATCGCCGCCACAACGGCGAGCGAGATCAACGGGATCCACCAGACCGAGGTCCCCTCCTTCGCAGAGATGAAGAAGAGCACGCCAAGGATGACTGGGACGGCGACGCCAAGGCCAAGCTGCACCGGAGTGCGGGCGGCGGGGAAGGCCGCGAAGGCGAGGAAGATCGCGAAGGCGAGGTGGATCGACCGCGCCTCGGTGTCGTTGAAGACGCCGAAGCCGACCATGAAGGGGATCGGCGACGCGATCCAGAGCTGGAACAGCGACCAGGCAAGGGCGACGACGGTGATGAAAACGCCGACACTGCCGGTGGATCCGCGCGCGCCGGTGTCGGACGAGGCGACAAGTTCGTCAAGCTCGGCCTGGCTCAGTCCGCCCCGGCCCGAAGCCTCCATTTCAACGGCGGCAGCCTGCTGCTGGTCCTTGTCTGCCATGATATCCCCCCTGGTCGCTGACGCGAGCCACTGATCCGATCGGAGATTGAAAGGATCCGGCGACGGGCGGACCTGCCTTCCGCACCGGAAGTGGGCCGTCCCGCGCCGGGCGCGGAACGGCGGAGCGGCTTACATCCAGCCGCGTTCCTTGTAGTACTTCTCGGCGCCCGGATGCAGCGGGGCGGAAAGCCCGTCCGCGATCATGTCCCCTTCCTTGAGGTTTGCGAAGGCCGGGTGCAGGCCTTTGAAGCGGTCGAAATTGTCGAAAACCGCCTTCACGACTTCATAAACTACATCGTCCGGCACATCAGCCGAGGTCACGAAGGTCGCCTTCACGCCGAAGGTTTCGACGTCGTTGTCGGTGCCGGCATACATGCCACCCGGGATCACCGCCTTGGCGTAATAGGCGTTGTCGGCGACGAGCTTGTCGATCGCCTCGCCTGTGACCGGCAGAAGCAGGGACTCCACGGTCGAGGTCGCTTCCTGGATCGAGCCGTTCGGGTGGCCGACCGTGTAGATGATCGCGTCGACCTTGTTGTCGCCGAGCGCCGCGGCCTGTTCGGCCGGCTTGAGTTCAGAGGCGAGCGCGAAGTCAGCGTCCGACTTTCCCATCGCGTTCAGCACGACTTCCATCGTCGCCCGCTGGCCGGAGCCCGGATTGCCGACGTTCACGCGCTTGCCGAAGAGGTCGTCGAACGTGGTGGCGCCGCTGTCTTTGCGGGCAACGACGGTGAAGGGCTCACCATGCACCGAGAAGACGGCGCGCAGCTTGTCGACCTTCTTGCCCTCGAATTCGGAAGAGCCGTTATAGGCATGGTACTGCCAGTCGGACTGGGCGACGCCCATGTCCATGTCGCCCGCCGCGATGGCGTTGATGTTGGCGATGGAGCCACCGGTCGAGGGCGCGGTGCATTTCAGGCCGGTCGTGGCGGTGTCGCGGTTCACAAGTCGGCAGATCGATTGGCCAACGACGAAATAGACGCCCGTCTGGCCTCCGGTCCCGATCGTGATGAACCGCTCTTCGGCGGCCGCGGATGTCGCCAGCGCCATGGCGCCCACGAACGAGAGTGTCTTGAAGTATGCCATCTATGGTCTCCCTGTCACGAATTCTGTGATGCCCGATGACACCCGGGATCTTCTCGCCCCGGCTCGTCGCCTTGTTCGGCCGCTCGGGCCCTCTGAACGCACATCCTTTCCGGACGCGACCATCGCCGCCCCCATCTTCCCGGACCACGCGGCCTGGAAACAGGTTCATCCTTGAAAGCCCGCCATTTGGCCGAAACTGACTTCGGGCAAGGGTCCGGCAAGTCTGCCGCGCAGGCTTGTAACAACAGCGTTACCGTAGCGCCGTTTAAAATTATAATCAACCTTGTTAAGCAAACCAAATCAATAGTAGAATTCCGCGGTTCGGGTGACGCGCCGGCACAGGGGGAGGACAGCCCAAGTGGCTGAAACTGCGACACAACCAAAGATAGACATCGGTGCGCGCCTGAAGGCCGTGCGCACATCGCGCCGTTTGTCGCAAAGAGAGCTTGCGCGCAAATCCGGCGTCACCAACGGGCTGATATCGCAGATTGAACAGAATCATTCGTCGCCCTCCGTCGCCTCGCTGAAGCGCATCCTCGACGCGATCCCGCTCAGCCTGTCGGAGTTCTTCGCCCCGGAATTCGAAGACCGGGAGCAGATCTTCTTCCGCGCCACGGAGCTCAACGAACTGAACCCACAGAAGGTGTTCCGCAACTTCGTGGCATCGGACGGGATTTCCCTGCGCCAGGTGGGCAATACAACCCACCATTCGCTTCAGATGCTGCACGAGCGCTATGATCCCGGGGCAGATACCGGGGTGGAAAGATACTCCCACGACAGCGAAGAAGCGGGCATCGTCATTTCCGGCATGATCGAGATCACCGTGGGCGATCAGGTGGCCACGCTCGGCCCCGGTGATGCGTATCTCTTCGACAGCCGCGTCCCGCACCGGTTCCGCAATACCGGCGACGAGCCCTGCGTCATCGTCTCGGCCTGCACGCCGCCGTCCTTCTAGCTCTCGGCAATCGCCCCACCTACCGCGCGAGCGTCGCGATGATCTCGCCCGCGAGCGCCGCCACCGCCTGCCCCGTCGCCGCCGCGATGCCGGGCGCGTCGGGCGTGGTCAGGGAAATGCGAATGTCGAAGCGCTCCAGCCGCTCGCGCACCGCCCCGTCCGGCGCGGAAATCGCATATTGCCCGGAGAGCGTGAACGTGCCGTCGGCCCCGGCGATCATGCGCTCGACCCGCACGGTCAACTGGACGTCGGCCGGCGTTTCGAGCGGCCAGGGCTCGGCCGCCACGGTCGCCGAGGACCCGATGTCCAGACTTCGCGCCAACTCGGCTGTCATGCCGTGCACCGGTTCGTCCGCCCAGAGCGTGTCAGGCACGTTGCGCAGCGCGCCGGTCTCGTCCTGCTGCGCGATCTCGATCGCCGATGCGTAGGCGGGAAGCACCACGTCGCGGACTTCGATGCTGCGAACCCTTACGCTTCGGGTCGTCTCGGCGGCCGGGGCGTCGACGAGGTACCGCGCGGAATTGTCCGCACCGCAAGCCGCGAGTAGGAGTGCGAGAAGAAGCGAACTGGCACGCATCATCATCTTACCGTCCTGTCAGAAGCGAATTGGGATTGCGTTCGATCGCGCGCGCGAGCTGGCTGACCGAGCGGGCGGCGGCGCGCACCTCGCGAAGCGCCGAGATCGTCTCGTCGTTGAAGTCCGAACTCTGACCGTAGGCCGAGATCAGCCCTTCTGCCTGCCGGACCAGCCTCTCCAACCGCGCCGAGAGTTCCGGCAGACCTTCGGTCGCCTTGGCGACAGCATCGGCCGCATCTCGGGCCGAGGCCATCGTGGCGTTGGCGTTTTCCACCGCGCCCCCATCGCGAAGCTCCGACAGGGTAGCGCGGACCTGATCGAGCGCGGCATTCAGAGCCGGCGGCAGGTCACGCGCGGCATCGGTGCCGAGCACCTTGTCGGCGCTGTCGAGAACCCGGGTCGCGGCCGCGATCAGGTCTTCGGCCTCAAGCGAATTCGCCTTTTTCGCCACCGATCGCAGATCGTCGACGAGCGCCGGGAATTCCGCCGACGCCGTTTCGAGGTTGGCGGCGATCGCATCCGCCCGCGTCTCAGCGGCGGATATCCATCCCGCCATCGCGTCGCGGACCGTATCCGGAAGCGCGCGTATTTCGGTCAGCGTCCCGTCCAGGTC